>CAZHDH010000029.1:0-26027 GCA_964531245.1 uncultured Bacteroides sp.
GTCCCGAATACCGTCGCATACGTCCGATAATCAACGAGATAGGTTCAAGGCCGGTAATAGCCCTTACGGCTACGGCTACTCCTAAGGTACAACATGATATTCAAAAGAATCTTGGTATGAATCAGGGCGCGAAGGTGTATAAATCATCCTTCAACCGCCATAATCTATATTATGAGGTGCGCCCCAAGACCAAGAACACAGATCACGACATAATCCGATTCATCAGACAGCACCCCGGCAAGAGCGGAATAATCTATTGCCTGAGCAGAAAGAAAGTGGAGGAGCTGGCCGAGTTGCTGCGTGTCAATAACATCAAGGCGTTGCCCTACCACGCCGGAATGGACGCAGCCACCCGCTCTGAGAATCAAGACGCATTTTTGCTTGAGAAAGTCGACATCATAGTCGCTACCATAGCATTCGGAATGGGTATAGATAAGCCGGATGTGCGCTTTGTAATCCATTACGATATGCCAAAATCGCTGGAAGGATACTATCAGGAGACAGGCCGCGCGGGCCGTGACGGCGGCGAGGGCTACTGTCTCACGTTTTATGCCTTCCGGGATCTGCAGAAAATGGAAAAATTCATGCAGGGCAAACCACTTGCCGAGCAAGAAATCGGCCGGCAGCTGCTGGCCGAGACCGCCGCTTATGCTGAATCGTCGGTGTGTCGTAGACGCACGCTCCTACATTATTTTGGCGAAACGTATGCCGAGGAACGATGCGACAACTGTGACAATTGCAAAAATTCTAAAAAGAAAGTGGAAGCTAAAGAAGAATTGTTGGCAACAATTGAAACTATTGCTGCATTAAAAGAAAAATTTAAAGCAGATTATATAATCGATGTTTTATTAGGCAAGGAAACTGCCGACGTAAAATCATATCATCACGAGGATCTTGACGTGTTCGGATGTCTGCAATCATCCAACCGGCGTTTCCTCAACACTCTGATCCGCCAGGCCACCCTTGAGGGCTACCTGAGCCGCGACATTGAAAACTATGGCATAATGTCGCTTACCCCCAAGGCCAAGGCATTCCTTAAAAAGCCGGTGCCCTTCCATATTGTGGAAGATAACGAATTTTCAGAGGACGACGAGGAAATGGTGAATGTCAAGGGCGGTTCCGGGTGTGCCGCCGACCCCGAACTCTACGCCATACTCACGGCCCTACGCAAGAAGATTGCCCAGCATCACAATCTGCCGCCATACGTAATCTTCCAGGACCCGTCGCTTGAAGCTATGGCCACCACGTATCCCATAACCCTCGAAGAACTCCAGAACATTCCCGGCGTGGGTGAAGGTAAAGCCAAACGCTATGGCGAGGATTTTGTGAAGGTGATCAAAAGCTACGTGGAAGAGAACGATATCGAGCGCCCCGAGGATTGGCGAGTGCGTTCCGTGGCAAATAAATCAAAACGTAAGATCGCTATAATTCAGGCTATTGACCGCAAGATAGACCTTGAAGAAGTGGCAGACAGCAACGGTCTTGAATTTGATCAGCTCCTTGATGAAATAGAATCAATTGTAAATTCCGGTAATAAAATAAATCTTAATTATTTCATCAACGAACATCTTGATGAGGACGAACAGGAAGAAATATTCGATTACTTCCGTTCGGCCGAAAGCGGATCGCTTGAAGAAGCATATAAGGAGCTTTGTCCCGATTACACCGAGCAGGAAGTGCGCCTGGTGCGTATCAAATTCCTGTCGGAACTCGGCAATTGATTCCGCCATTTTTATAACACGTCCCCCTTCGAGTAGGTAAGTAACTCTAAAGCCAATATGACCCTGGACAAGAATCACCTCATCGAGCTATATCGCTCACACACCGGGTACACACCCGTAGAAGTAACAGAACTGCCGTCAAGCGGCAGCAACCGTCGCTATTTCCGTATGCGCGGGTCGGACGACAGCACTCTTATAGGTGTGCTGGGAAACAACTTGCAGGAAAACGAAGCCTTTCTGGACTTCGACTCCCAGTTTGTGTCCCGCGGACTTCCGGTGCCCCGGGTGGTGGCTGTCTCAGATGATAAAATGGCTTATCTCCAAACCGACCTTGGTGATACCCTTCTGTTTCAGGCAATCGAGAAAGGCAGGCTGACCCACGTTTTCTCGCCCGAGGAGCGCGATCTGCTTACCAAGACCATACGGTTGCTCCCGAAGTTTCAGTTTGCCGGAGCCGACGGGTTTGACTTTACCCGCAGTTTCCCGACGACCGATTTCGACCATAGGTCAATCATGTGGGATCTGAACTACTTCAAATATTGTTTCCTCAAAGCCACCGGATTGGAATTTGAGGAAAACCTGCTTGAGGACGATTTCAGCCGTCTGGCCGACGATCTGTTGCAGACAGATTGCGACACCTTTATGTATCGCGACTTCCAGAGCCGCAATGTAATGATACGCGACGGCGAGCCGTGGTTTATAGATTTTCAGGGTGGACGCCGCGGGCCGTATTTCTATGACGTTGCCTCATTTCTGTGGCAAGCCAAGGCCAACTATCCCACCAAGCTGCGTCACGAACTCATTGCGGAATACATAGACGCAGCACGTGAATATCGCGATATTGACCCTGCGCAATTTATGAATACCCTGAGCCTATTCGTGCTCTTCCGCACCCTGCAGGTGCTGGGAGCCTACGGGTTCCGCGGTTATTTCGAGAAAAAGCCGCACTTTATGCAGAGTGTCCCCTTTGCAGTGGGAAATCTGCGCACACTGATGGATGATTACGATTTTTCGCGTTATCCGTATCTGTCGCGTATGCTGCGCGAACTTGTGGATATGAAACAATTCAGCAGCGATATGGATAAACGCACCCTGACAGTGCGCGTGTTCAGTTTCGCATATAAGAAAGGTATCCCCAATGATGCCTCGGGCAACGGCGGCGGCTTTGTGTTCGACTGTCGTGCTGTAAACAATCCCGGCAAATACGACCGCTACAAACCCTTTACCGGCCTTGACAAGCAGGTAATAGACTTCCTGGAAGACGATGGCGAGATCATATCGTTTCTTGACCATTGCTATGCGCTGGTGGATGCCTCGACGCAGCGGTATATTGAGCGCGGATTCACAAATTTGTTCGTGGCTTTCGGCTGCACCGGGGGGCAGCACCGTTCAGTATATTGCGCCCAGCACATGGCCGAGCATCTGAGCCGTAAGTTCAATGTAAAGGTTGAACTGATACATCGCGAACAAAATATTGAACAACTCTTCCAAGTGCGCTGAGCCCCATGGTAGGAATGATTTTCGCGGCCGGTATAGGCAGCCGCCTGAAACCCTGGACCGATGCTCATCCCAAGGCGCTTGTGCCTGTGGGAGGGGTGCCGATGCTGGGTAGGGTGGTACAAAAGCTCACTGATGCCGGAGTGTCGCGTATCGTGGTGAATGTGCACCATTTCGCACAGCAGGTGGTTGATTACCTCAACGATTTGGATTGCTCCGTACCTATTTTAATCAGTGATGAAACAGACAAATTGCTCGATACCGGCGGTGGTCTCGCCAAGGCTCTGCCGCTTATAGGCGACGAGGCCGTGCTGATTCACAACGCTGATATTCTTGAAACGGTGGATATGTCTGATTTAATAGCATCGCACCAGGCGAGCGCAGCAGATGCCACTCTGCTGGTAGATCCGCGTGTCACCACCCGGCGGTTGATTTTCACCGAGGCCGACCGCCTTAAGGGTTGGACCAACGTTGATACCCACGAATTTCGTCCTGCAACGGCTTCTCTTGGCCCGTCAGACCGCCTGCGCGCTTTTGACGGCGTGCACTTGGTGTCGCCCACGCTCTACCCCCTGCTTAGGCAATACGCTTCCACTCGCGATAAATTTTCGATAATTGATTTCTATCTGCATTGCGCAGCTCAACGCCTGGTTATGGGATTTGACATACCGGCCACAGCGCGTTGGTTTGATGTCGGACGCCCCGAAACGCTGCTCAAAGCTAACGATTTCATAAGTAACTCTTGATATGTCAAAACGTCTTTGTGATTTCAGACTGGTACATTCCTACGCATTACCGTCGGGCAACCGCATAATGCAATTTATGCCCGAGGGCGAATGTCCTGCCTGTCAGCCCGGTCAGTTTGTCGAAGTGAAGATCGACCATGCACCCTCGGCTATGTTGCGCCGGCCGATTTCGGTGTGCGATTATTCTGAGCGCCAAGGCCTTACACTACTTGTAAAACCCCAAGGGCCGGCTACTGTCTATTTTACCGAACTTGAAGAAGGCGCGGTGGTGAATATGCTTTTGCCTCTGGGCTATGGATTCAGCACCGATGCCGAGCCAGGTAGCCGGGTGTTGCTCGTAGGCGGAGGAGTAGGAGTGGCACCGCTGGTTATGCTCTGCAATCGTCTGGCAGCGTCCGGTGTCACCGTTCATCTGGCTCTGGGCGGACGCTCGGCTTCAGACATCAACGGCATCCCCCAGCTTTTCCCTAAAGCCGAACGGGTGTTTGCATCCACTAATGACGGGTCGGCCGGCACCGAAGGCGTAGTGACCGACATTGAACTTTTCAACCATTTGAAAGATTACGATCGTGTGTACTGTTGCGGTCCCACTCCGATGATGAAGGCTGTGGCGCGCATCGCACGCCGTGAAAACGTATGGTGCGAAGTGTCACTTGAAAATCACATGGCCTGTGGGCTGGGTGCGTGTCTTTGTTGTGTTGAAAATGTAAACGAAGATGAAGGAAATGTGTGCGTGTGCACCGAAGGTCCGGTGTTTAATATCAATAGATTATCATCATGGCAATAAATCTTAATGTAGATTTGGGAGCCGGACTGGCTCTGCGTAATCCAGTGCTGACAGCATCGGGCACCTTTGGCTTCGGACACGAGTTTGAGGATCTTATAGACCTTAACCGTCTGGGTGGTTTTATTGTCAAAGGCACCACGCTCGAACCCCGTCAGGGAAATCCGTCGCCGCGAATGGCCGAAACCCCGATGGGGATGATCAATGCCGTGGGTCTGCAAAACAAGGGGGTAAAATACTTTGTCGACAAGATTTATCCAACCCTTACCGGCTATGAATCAGAAGTGATTGTGAACGTCTCCGGCGCTCAACTTGCCGACTATATAGCCGTGGCCGAGGCATTGGCTCCGCTCGACAAGATTCGAGCCATTGAGGTAAACATCTCGTGTCCTAACGTGAAGGCAGGAGGTATGGCTTTCGGCACCACTACGGCCGGAGCGTCAGAAGTAACGGCAGCTATGCGCCGTGCGTGGCCCCGTCATCTTATGGTGAAACTGTCGCCCAATGTCACCGACATAACCGAAATTGCCGCGGCGGTAGAGGCCTCCGGCGCCGACTCCGTTTCGCTCATCAACACAATTCTGGCAATGGATATAGATGTGGAGCGCCGGCGCCCGCGCCTGAGCACCATTACAGGTGGATTATCCGGCCCTGCTGTGCGCCCCATTGCCGTGCGTATGGTGTGGCAGGTGGCGCGCAGAGTCGGGATTCCTGTTGTTGGTCTTGGTGGTATCTGCACCGCCGAGGATGCTTTGCAGTTTATAATGGCCGGAGCCACAGCCGTGCAGGTAGGCACAGCCAATTTCATTGATCCGGCTGTCACAATGAAAATAATTGACGGACTATCCGATTATTGTCATCGTCACGGAATATCTGATATCAAGGACCTGCGTGGTATTATCTGATTTTTTTGACACGTCAGACAATTAATATGGAAGAGTTCGGAGCAATATTCGGACTCTTTTTCCGTATCTTATACGTGTAGGCTCTAAGTTTCGTTAAAGACTGCGCGGTGCTGTGTTAAAAACCTATAAAAAGTAAAATAAAGTCAGTGTTTACGTGGGTCATTTGGTGCGGAAATTATAACTTTGCAAATTGAAATATTATAAGACATGACTATCCGCCATATCGCATTAGCTTTGTTGACCGGTTCCGCCACCGCGGTATTTGTTAGCTGCAACTCCTCAGAGGAATCTGTGGAGTATACCGCTTCCAACGCTGCTGTGAAGACATTCAACATAGGCTCAGACTCAAAAATACTCGCCGGCCTTGATTCGGTTTTCTTTTCGATCGACTTGGTTAAAGGTCAAATATTCAATGCTGATTCGCTCCCGGGCGGCACACGCGTCACCTCTCTGGTGCCCAAGATCGTTACATACGATGTGGTATCAGTCGCTGAACTTACCGTATCCCGCGCCGGTCGTGCCGATACCGTAATCAACTATCTGACAAACTCATCTGATTCGATCGACTTCACCAATCCGGTGAAGTTGCGCATTGTGTCAAGCGATGGCACGGTGGAACGTCAGTACACAATCAAGGTGAACGTCCACCGCTCTGTGGCCGATTCACTGGCTTGGGGGCGTAACGACCGCACCGTGTTGCCCTCATCGTTCGGTTATCCTGCCGAGCAGCGCACCGTCCGTCGCGGTGATTCATTTTACTGCCTGACACGTTCAGGCAGCAATTATTGTCTGGCGTCGTTCTCACGCGGTGTTGATCAGATGAATGCCGCGATGCCCGCACCGGCCGATTGGCAAAAAGATGCCGTTACATTCGGTTTCACTCCCGATATCAACTCGTTTGCAGCCAATGACGACCACTTGTTCATCCTTGACACCGACGGAAATCTCTATACTTCCGTAGATGGCTTGTCGTGGCAATCGGCTGCTATGAAATGGTATTCAGTTTTGGGTGGGTATCGCAGCACAATGCTCGGCACTGTGCACACAGCCGATGGCTGGAAGATACAGAGCTGGCCCTCGGGAACTCTCGCCCCCCTCCCTGCCGGTATGCCCGTGAGCGGAGCATCGGTGCCCGTGGAGTATTCGTTTGAAATGAGCGATATATCGCAGATTCTGATTGTGGGTGGTCGCAAAGCCGATGGTGCGCTGAGCGCCGATACCTGGGGTTATGATGGCTATTCATGGGTTAAGATTTCGCAGAATCAGCTGCCGGTTGCACTGGAAGGTATGGCCGTAGCTCCATATTACACTCTTGATACCACCGATGCCTGGAACACGCTTGAAATGCCCTCGCTTATAGCGTTCGGCGGTCGTGATGCTTCAGGGCTTGTCAATGGTAAAGTGTATTACTCAAACGATTACGGATACCATTGGGCCGAAGCTCCCGAGAGCCTTCAGCTACCCTCCTACCTCACTCCCACCTACAATGCGCAAGCCTACGTGATGGCTACAGAAACACACGGTATGCTCTATCAGCCTAAAGTGTCGCGTCCCGAGGTAGAATGGGAATGTCCATACATTTATATGTTTGGCGGAATGAATGCCGGCAGCACACTTCAGAATACAGTGTGGCGCGGCGTGGTGTTACATTTTACATTCACTCCCGTATTGTGATATCTTGATGATGAAGAGTTTCCGCTACATATTGCCAAGCGTGTTGCTGTGTGTTGCTTCGATTAATGTCGAGGCCCAGAGCGCCATTGCTCCTTATAAATTTGATTTTGGAGCAGGGCTGGGTATGAGCGGATACGAGGGCGATGCCAATTCTGGCTTTCCCTTCCGTCATCCCGGTTTTACAGCCGATGTGCGCGGACATTATATTATTGATACACGTTGGGCTGTGGGAGCATCGCTGTCTACACTGGGATTAAGCGGCTCAACCACAGATATGTCGAACGTGCTGCCCGCTGGAGTGGAACATTTCGATTTCACGTCGCAGGTTTTTGACCTGAGTGTACGTGGTGAGTTCAACTTCTTCTCCTACGGAATAGGCGAGACGTACAAACGCCTGCGTCGCTGGTCGCCGTATCTGGCTGTAGGGGTAGGGGTGAGTCTGGCTTCGTCGGATGGAAACACTACTGTGGCTCCGTCGATTCCGCTTGGTATTGGCGTGAAATACAAACTTAAGGAACGCTTGAATCTGATTGGTGAATTTTCAATGACAAAGGTGTTTTCAGATCATGTCGATTCGCAGCAGATGGCTGACCTCAATGGAATCAAAACTGATTTTTACAAGAATACCGACTGGTTTGCTCGCTTCACCATAGGAATTACCTATGAGTTTGGAAAGCGTTGCGAAACTTGTCACTACGTAAAATAAAAAATAACGCACACGATAATGGATCTCCATAACATAGACCTCACACGGATTCCCGAGCACGTTGCCATAATAATGGATGGCAATGGACGTTGGGCTACCGCTCGCGGTATGGAACGCTCCGCCGGACACGTCGAAGGAGTGAATACTGTGCGTCGTATCACCGAAGCTGCTTCAGAGCTTGGTGTGAAATATCTTACACTTTATACATTCTCGACTGAGAATTGGAATCGCCCGCAGGATGAAGTAGATGCGCTTATGCACCTGATCGTGGTGGCTATTGAGCGCGAAACTCCCGACCTGATAAAAAACAATGTGCGCCTTACAATGATAGGCGATACGTCGCGTATGCCTCGTGAGGCACTGGGGCGCCTGCAGCAATGTATGGCCGACACAGCCCATTGCACCGGCCTGACTTTGGTGCTTGCACTGAGCTATTCGGCCCGTTGGGACATCGTGCGTGCCGCCCGTCAGCTCATGAAAGATGCTGCCGAAGGAACGCTCAGTGCCGATGACCTCACCGACCGGGTGTTTGCAAGCCGGCTGAGCACCGCGTTTATGCCCGACCCTGATTTGCTTATCCGCACCGGTGGTGATATGCGCGTGAGCAACTATTTGCTTTGGGAGATAGCATACTCGGAAATCGATGTCACGCCCAAATTCTGGCCTGATTACACCAAGGACGATTTCGCCGGGGCTATCCGGACATTCCAGCAACGCCAGCGCCGCTTCGGTCTCACCGGTGAGCAGGTACAAGAGGCCCTCTCACGAGAATCAGAAAACAAAACTCAGAACTGAACCCATCTCTCCACAACCAATCACATATATGCGATACAATCTAATATCCGCCATTCTTCTACTTGCTGCTGTTTCGGGTCCGCAGATGGCTGCGCAGGCTCCCGCCGACACCATTTACGCTCCGGCTGTGATGTTCACAGGTATGCCGCGTGTGTACGAAATAGCAGGCATCAACGTGGAAGGCGCTCCCAACTACGATGAACAGATTATTCTGGGATACGCCGGACTCAAGATTGGCGAACGTATCTCGGTGCCCGGCCCCGACATCACTAATGCAGCCAAGCGTCTGATGCGTCAGGGACTGTTCCAGCAGGCTCAGTTCAGCATTGAAAAGGTGGTGGGTGATCGAGCATGGCTCAATCTGAAACTGCGCACACAGCCCCGCATTTCGCAGGTGAATTACTATGGAATGAAAAAGGGCGAACGCGACGACCTCCAGGAACGCCTCTCGCTTATGAAGGGCAACCAGATAACCCAGAACATCGTCAACCGTGCCCAAGCTATCGTTGAAAAATACTTTAAGGATAAAGGTTTCAGCTCTGCAAAGGTAAATATCTCCCTTCACGAAGACCTTTCGGCTCCCGGCGAGATGATAGTGGACATTGCTGTAGATCGTCGCGACAAGATGAAGGTGCATAAGATTTATATCGATGGCAACGAAGTGCTGTCTGATTCAAAAATCAAACGCGCGATGAAGAAGACCAATGAGAATAACGATATTCTCAAAATCTTCTCACAGAAAAAGTTTGTGCAATCTGATTATGATGACGATTTGAACCGCATTCTGGCTAAGTATAACGAACTCGGCTATCGCGATGCACGTATCGTGGCAGATTCTGTGACACAATACTCCGATAATCGCGTGGATGTGCATATCACCGTGGACGAGGGTCCGAAATATTACATTAAGGACATTACCTGGGTAGGTAATACCCTGTATCCCAACGAGGTGCTCGACCAATTCCTGGGAATGCATCCCGGTGATGTTTACAACCAAAAGCACATCAACAAGCGTCTGAATGAAGATGAAGACGCCGTGTCTAATCTGTATATGGACCGTGGCTACCTGTTCTATAGCCTTGACCCCATTGAACGTGAAGTGACCGGCGACAGCATCTCGCTTGAAATGCGCATCATTGAGGGTCCGCAGGCACGTATCAATAATGTGGTGATCAATGGTAATGATCGCTTGTATGAAAAGGTGATTCGTCGAGAGCTGCGCGTGCGTCCCGGTGAACTGTTCTCTAAATCAGACCTGATGCGTTCGGCACGTGAAATTGCCCAGACCGGCCATTTCGACCCCGAACACATGGACATTCGCCCTGAGCCCAACGAAGAAAACGGCACCGTCGATATTATCTTCAACCTCGAATCCAAGGCTAACGACCAGATTGAATTCTCGATGGGTTGGGGTCAGACCGGCATCATTGGCAAGCTGTCGCTGAAGTTCACCAACTTCTCAATCAAGAATCTGTTCTATCCTTCTACCTATAAAGGAGTTATTCCTCAAGGTGAGGGGCAGACATTCACCATCAGCGCACAGACCAATGCCCGCTACTATCAGGCATATTCAATTTCGTTCCTTGATCCCTGGTTTGGTGGCAAACGTCCTAACTCGCTGCAATTGTCGGCATATTATTCACGTCAGACAGGTGTGAACAGCTCGTACTATAACTCGCAGTGGGCCAACGGCGGTTATTACAACCCATATTACAGCGGCTACGGCTATGGTTACGGCTACAGCAACAACTACTATAACGACTACTATCAGAATTCCTATCAGGCATCATACGACCCCAACAAGGTGCTCCAGATGGTAGGCGTGAGCCTCGGTTTCGGTAAGCGTCTCAAGTGGCCCGACGACTACTTCACCTTCACCGCCGAGCTGGGCTACAACTGGTATTACCTCAAGAATTGGGATTATCTGTATTATATGCGCAATGGTACGTCGAACGCACTTGTGCTCGGTCTTACCCTGCAGCGTAATTCTATCGACAACCCCATTTATACACGTAGCGGTTCTACATTCTCGCTCAACCTCTCGATCACCCCGCCGGCATCGCTCTTTATGGGCAAGCGCGACTGGAAGGCCCTGAGCGAGGCAGGCACCACAGCATCTAAAAAAGAGTTGTATAAATGGATTGAATACTGGAAACTGCGTTTCAAGAGCCGTACCTACACCCCGCTGGCTAACGCCGAGGGTACATATACCCCCGTGCTCATGACACGCGCTGACTTCGGTCTGTTAGGTTCATATAATAAATACCTGAAGACCCCGTTCGAGACATTCTATGTGGGTGGCGACGGTATGTCGGGTTCGTACACATACGCCACAGAGACCATCGCTCTGCGCGGTTACGACAACGGTAGCCTCACACCATGGCGTCGCGAGGGTTATGCCTACACACGTCTGGGTCTCGAAGTTCACTTCCCCCTGATGCTCCAGACCTCCACCACCATTTACGCCCTGGCATTTGCTGAAGGCGGCAATGCGTGGACATCGGTGAGCAAGTTCAATCCCTTCGACCTGAAGCGCTCGGCGGGGGCCGGTGTCCGCATCTTCCTGCCTATGGTGGGTATGATGGGTATTGACTGGGCCTACGGCTTCGATAAGGTAGACGGCACCAAGGGCGGAAGCCACTTCCACTTCATCCTCGGTCAAGAATTCTAAACCTTTAGGCTTCATAATTGTCTAATATATATAATATACCCGGACTTATGAAAAAAATAGCATTAACCCTACTTGTAGCCGCAGCCGCAGCTTTCAGCGCTTCGGCTCAGAAATATGCCATGGTTGACATGGACTATATCCTGCGTAACGTGCCCTCATACGAAATGGCATCCGAACAGCTCAACCAGCTCTCGCAGCGCTGGCAGAAAGAAGTGGAAGCCGTGGGCAAAGAGGCCGAGACCATGTATCAGAACTTTATGGCCGAAAAGGTTTTTCTTACCGATGATCAGGTCAAGAAACGCGAAAGCGAAATCGTAGCCAAGGAAAAAGAGGCTACAGAACTGCGCTATAAATACTTTGGGCCCGAGGGCGAGCTTTACAAAAAGCGTCTGTCGCTGCTCAAACCCATTCAGGACGAAGTGTATGAAGCAATCAAATCCATCGCCCAGCAGCGTGGCTATCAGACCATCTTTGACCGTGCATCGTCGTCAAATATCATTTACTCATCGCCCACAATTGATGTGAGCAATGAAGTACTCTCAAAACTCGGCTATTCTAAATAAGAAAATATAAATCAACAATTATAATCACAATGTTCAAGAAAATTATCCTTGTTCTGGCCCTCATCCTTCCGATGTCGGTTTTTGCTCAGAAATTCGGTGTCGTTGACATTGACGCCATCATGCAGGCTATGCCTGAAACAGCTGCCGCTCAGGAACAGCTCAACGAAGCTTCTAAGAAATACGAAAACGAATTCCAGAAGCTCCAGGAAGAGCTTCAGAAACTCTACACAGACTTCCAGGCTATCCAGGACGATCCCAACACTCCCCAGACTATCAAGGAACGTCGTATGCAGGAAATCCAGACCCGTGCCGCAAATGTTGACAACTTCCGCAACACCGCATCTCAGGATCTCCAGCGTCAGCACGAACAGCTCATGGCTCCCATCCAGCAGAAACTCCTTGATGCCATCAAAGCTGTAGGTCAGGACGGCAACTTTACTTTCATCATGCCCAACGAAGGCATCCTGCTTTACACCGGTTCCGACGTATCTAACGTTACCAACGAAGTAAAAGCTAAACTTGGCGTGAAATAATAGAATTTCAAATTGATATAAATCCCGCTTCGATATTACCGGAGCGGGATTTTTTTGAACTGAATAACAAGTAGGATTGTTATTTAATCAAAGTAAAATACCTATCAATATGAAAAGTAACTTTGAAAAATGCCTGAGTTCAGGTAAACCCGTTCTTTTGGCGTTTCTCCACGCCGGCCGTCAAGACGCCGTAGAAGTAAAATATATTATAAAAGACCTCCGAAAGAAGTATGGCGACAAAGCCGAATTTCTTATGGTAGACGGCTCATACAATCATGCCTTGGCCCGCAAATATAAGATTGACACTTATCCCTCGTGGGTGCTCTTCAAAGACGGCAAGGAAGTGTGGAATGCCGGCGGTATTAAGAGTTTTGATGCTGTAGACGAGTCTGTAAGCGGATTCATCAACAACTGACAAAGGCTGCTTCATATAGTAATAGCGCATCAAATCATAAAAGATCTGATGCGCTATTACTATATTATCTTGCGTCAGTATCAGCGCTGGCCTACAGAATAGTTGGGAGCTTCGCTGGTGATGGCAACATCGTGAGGATGGCTTTCAGCCACGCCAGCGTTGGTGATTCGGGTAAAGCGAGCTTTGTGCAGGTCGTTGATTGTGGGAGCACCACAATAGCCCATACCTGCACGCAGGCCGCCGAGCATCTGATATACCACTTCGTAAAGTGAGCCCTTGAAAGGAACGCGGGCAGCGATGCCTTCGGGCACCAGTTTTTTGGCATCCTTTTCGTTGCCCTGGAAATAGCGGTCTTTTGAACCTTTCTCCATTGCTTCGAGCGAACCCATGCCGCGATAGGTCTTATATTTACGACCATTGAAGATAATGGTATCACCGGGAGATTCCTCGACACCGGCAAGCATACCGCCGAGCATCACTGAATGAGCGCCGGCAGCCAAAGCCTTGACAATGTCGCCCGAGTAGCGAATACCACCGTCAGCAATCAGGGGCACATCATAGCTTTCAAGCGCTTTTGCAACATCATAAACAGCCGAAAGCTGGGGCACACCTACACCTGCAATCACGCGGGTAGTGCAGATTGAGCCGGGTCCGATACCCACTTTGACGCCATCGGCACCATTATCGGCCAGGAAGCGAGCTGCATCACCGGTAGCAATGTTGCCCACAACAACATCAATATTGGGGAAATTGTTTTTCACATCTTTCAGTACGCCAACCACACCGGCTGAATGGCCGTGTGCCGTGTCGATCACAAGGGCATCTACACCGGCCTTTACAAGAGCTTCGGCGCGCACCATAGAGTCGGGGGTAACACCAATGCCGGCGGCTACGCGCAGACGTCCAAGTGAATCCTTGCATGCAAAGGGTTTGTCCTTGGCTTTGGTAATATCCTTATAAGTGACCAAGCCCACAAGTCCGCCGTTATTATCCACCACGGGAAGCTTTTCGATCTTGTGACGCTGGAGAATATCGGCAGCTTCCTCAAGAGTTGTAGCCTGAGGGGTGGTTATAAGCTTAGAAGCAGGGGTCATCACTTCATCAATTTTACGCTGTAGGTCGCGCTCAAAACGCAGGTCGCGGTTAGTGACGATACCAACGAGCTGTCCGGCTTCATCCACCACAGGAATACCGCCGATATGATACTCTTCCATCATTGCAAGAGCCTCGGCTACGGTGGATCCATTCAGAATAGTTACGGGATCATATATCATACCGTTTTCGGCGCGTTTCACAGTGTGCACCTGACGGGCCTGCTCCGCTATCGACATATTTTTGTGGATAACGCCAAGACCGCCCTCGCGGGCAATGGCTATAGCAAGCTGAGCCTCGGTAACGGTATCCATCGCCGCAGATACCAGAGGCACATTGAGTGAAATATTACGAGAGAAACGGGAGCTGAGGTCTACCATACGGGGAAGAACCTCAGAGTAAGCGGGAATCAGAAGGACATCGTCGAATGTAAGACCGTCCATCGCAACCCTATCTGCAATAAATGATGACATAAGCTGATGTTTGGTATTTATTGCATGCAAAGTTACGCATTTCCCGGCACCCTACCAAGTCTTTTTCCGAAAAACACACTGCTCGCGGTGCATTTTTTTCTATATACAGCAAGTGTCCGCAAGCCGTTTGTTAGATTTAATTCTCTGACATTTGTATATTTCAGGCGAATACGCTACCTTTGTGAAGACTAATCATTATCACGATGCTTAAAAAAATAAGACAGGCTCTTGCCTGGATTTCAATTATACTTGTTACGCTACTCTTTGTGGATTTCACGGGAGTGGCGACCCGATGGTGGGGATGGATGGCCAAGATCCAGTTTTTACCCGCCGTGCTTTCGCTTAATTTTGCTGTTATAGCAGGTTTGATTTTGCTTACTTTGCTATTCGGCAGGATATATTGCTCGGTAATATGTCCGCTTGGAATAATGCAAGACGGATTTGCGGCCTTGGGGCGAAAGGCACATAAAAACAGATATAAATACACTCCGGCACGAAATGTGCTTCGTTATGGCATGCTTATTTTTATGGTGGCGGCTCTGGCCTTCGGAGCTATATCCATAGCTTCGCTGATAGCTCCGTATAGTGCATTTGGGCGTATAGTCCGCAGCTTTTTAGCTCCGGTATGGCAGTGGGGCAACAACATGCTTGCAGCGTTTGCCGAAAGTCACGACAGTTATGCTTTCTATTCTGTGCATACGTGGCATCCGAATTGGTATATAATTACCATTGCAGGTGTAACCCTGGTGGTGCTTGGAGTTCTGGCATGGCGCGGTGGTCGCACATATTGTAATACGATATGTCCGGTGGGCACTGTGCTTGGCTTCTTTTCCAGATTTTCCTGGCTGCGTCCGGTGATCGATGTCTCGAAGTGCAACGGCTGTGGTCTTTGTGCCCGTAACTGTAAATCGGCATGTATCGACTCAAAAAATCACGAGATCGATTATTCGCGCTGCGTAACTTGCTTTGATTGTATCGGATCGTGCCACAAGGGTGCTATCAGCTATTCTCACCCCAAGAAAGTTGCGTCATCAAAAGCAATAACGACCGATGCCTCCGGGCGTCGCGGATTTATGACAGCTACTGCCGCTCTGCTTGCCACTGCCACTATAGATGCCCAAAAGGTGAAAGTAGACGGCGGTTTGGCCAAGATAATCGACAAGGAAGCACCACGACGCAAGACCCCAATTGTACCGGCCGGAGCCGAGAGTCTGCGCAATTTGTCGCGCCGTTGCATCGGTTGCCAATTGTGCATATCGGCTTGTCCCAACGAGGTGTTACGACCGTCAACCGCCCTCGACTCCCTGATGCAACCACGTGCATCATACGAGCGCGGATATTGCCGTCCGGAATGTACACGCTGCTCAGATGTGTGTCCTACCGGAGCTATAAAACCTATCGACGAGGCCGAAAAGTCCTCAATTCAGATCGGTCATGCCGTATGGGTTCGCGCCAATTGTATTCCGCTCACCGATGGTGTCGAGTGTGGCAACTGCGCCCGCCATTGCCCGTCGGGAGCTATTACTATGGTATCGTCGGAACCCGGCAGTGCGGATGCACCCAAAATTCCGGTTGTGAACACTGAACGTTGCATCGGTTGCGGTGCGTGTGAAAATCTTTGTCCGTCGCGTCCGTTCAGCGCCATATATGTCGAGGGACACGAAAACCATCGCTTTATCTGATCACTATGAAACAAAATATACTGTCGCGACGCGAATTTATCAAACGCCTCGGAGTAGGGGGCGCTACTGCGGCTCTTGCGCTTGCCGGCTGTAAAACCGACGATGAAAAATCATCCGAAAAACAGATATCTGCCGGCGAAATGACAATGCGAAAAAATCCTAAGACCGGAGAGGATGTCTCAATTTTAGGATACGGATGTATGCGATGGCTCACTGTGCGCGATTCCGAAACCGGCGAAGATGAGATAGATCAGGAGATGGTGAATCGGCTCGTTGATACCGCCATTGCCGGCGGTGTCAACTATTTTGATACATCGCCTGCATATTGCAAGGGCAAATCGGAACGCGCCACCGGAATTGCTTTGTCGCGTCATCCTCGCGATAAGTATTTCATTGCCACCAAAATGTCGAATTTCGCTCCTGAGACATGGAGTCGGGACGCCTCGATTAAGATATATCAAAATTCGTTGCGCGAATTGCAGACAGATCACATTGATTATATGCTGCTTCACGCTATCGGTGGTGGCGATGATGCAATGGCCACGTTTAATGCACGCTTTATAGATAATGGAATTTTAGATTTTCTGATAGCCGAACGCGAAGCCGGACGCATCCGGAATCTGGGCTTTTCGTATCACGGCGATATAGCGGTATTCGACTGGGCGCTGGCCAATCACGATAAATATAAGTGGGATTTTGTGCAGATTCAGCTCAATTACCTTGACTGGAAGCACGCCCGTGAGTTGAATCCAAGAAATACCGATGGCGCGTATCTATATGGCGAACTGGAAAAACGCGGCATCCCCGCTGTGATAATGGAGCCGCTGTTAGGCGGCAGGCTGTCAAATGTGCCCGACCACGTGGCTACGCGCCTGAAGGAACGCGAACCCGAGCAGAGTGTAGCTTCCTGGGCTTTCCGATATGCCGGTACACACCACGGAGTGCTCACCGTGCTGAGCGGTATGACGTATATGGAGCACCTTGAAGACAACCTTAAAACATACTCACCCCTCGTGGCTCTGAACGCCGAGGAGATACAATTCCTATACGACACGGCCGATCTCATTGTGCAATATCCCACCGTGGCATGTAATTATTGCAAATATTGTATGCCGTGTCCCTACGGTATTGACATTCCCGAAATATTCCGTCATTATAATAAATGTATAAACGAAGGCTCGGTGACGCCTAACAGCCAATCGCCGCGTTATGCCGAGGCACGCAAGAGGTTTCTTGTGGGTTACGACAGATCTGTGCCGAGTCTTAGACAAGCATCGCACTGCATCGGTTGCGGCCAGTGTTCGCCGCATTGTCCACAGTCGATTGACATCCCTGACAAGTTGCGTCATATCGACGGCTATGTGGAATCACTCAAGCGAAATCAGGCTTGAACAGTTTTTTTGTTTTTTTAGCTAACCGATAACGCAGAGTTTCGTGTTTTTTATGTAAGTTTGCAACTTAATGAAACGTTGGCCATACATATTATGCCTGCTGTTGGCGTCCGGCACAGCCGGGGCACAGATCAATACCGACCAGGTGCTCCGGGTGGGGCAGAATGCACTGTATTTCGAGGATTATATGCTGTCGATACAGTATTTCAATCGCGTGATACAGGCTAAACCATACCTCGCTCAACCATATCTTTTCCGCGCCATCGCCAAACTGAATCTTGAAGATTACACCGGAGCCGAGGCCGATGCTTCAACAGCAATAGAATACAATCCGTATCTCACTGATGCGTGGGAGGTGCGTGGAGTGGCACGTCAGAACCTAAACCGTCTGCCCGAGGCTGTGTCCGACTATGAACACGCCCTTGACCTATTGCCCCGCAACCGTCAGCTTCTGTTCAATAAAGCCCTGGCAGAGCAGGATATGAAGGAATATACAAAGGCTGATTCTACCTTTTCAGCACTGCTTGAAAGCTACCCGGGCTTTGATTCAGGATACCTGGGACGTGCGCGTCTGCGTCTGGAACAAAATGACACAGTGGCTGCCGCTGCCGATATTGATAAAGCATTATCAATCAATAAAAACGCGGCCAATGCTTATATCCTGCGAGCCGACATTTCTATCAACCGCGACAGCGATTTTGAAAGTGCGCTGGGTGATATGGACGAGGCTATACGCCTGATGCCACGAGTAGCCGGATTGTATATTAACCGTGCCTACCTACGATATAAGCAGGACGATTATTTTGGCGCAATGGCTGATTATGAGTATGCGTTGCAGCTCGAACCCCTAAACCGTGTGGCTCTATTCAACCGCGCCCTGCTGGAGATGGAAACACAAGCTAATGATAAGGCCTTGGCTGATCTTGATCGCCTGATCGACCTTGATCCTACCGATACCCGTGCGCGCTACAACCGCTCGGTGGTAAATCACCTAAAAGGACGCAACCGGGAGGCCATCGAGGATATTTCTTACGTTATTGCAGAAGTGCCCGAATTGCCCGACCCATACTTTATGCGCAGCCAGTTTGCATACGATATGGGCGATATGCGTGCGGCCGAGCAAGATTATAATCAGGGCAACCGCTTGTCGGCCAAGGTGAGCGATGCCGCCCGTCGAGGCCAGCAGCTCGGGGGCAGTATCTCGGCAGTCACCGAAGCACAGACTGAAAGAGAGAATGCACCGGCACCCGGTAATCAAAATCATACATCCGAAGAAGTTGCCCGTAGATTTGCATCGCTGCTTGTCGTGGACGATAACGCAAATATTCAGGAGGAATACAACAACACCGCTATCCGCGGCAAAGTGCAGGACCGCAATCTCTCGATAGAACCCCTCGGATGGCTCGAAGTGGTGTACTATGCAGCTGATAATGAATTGCGTCCCGATTCATATTATACACGCGAGATCGATGATCTGAATGCCACCCGTATGCTCCCTGAGATGTTGCGTGTCACGCGCGATGTCGCCCCTCTAAACTCTGACGAAAGCGAGCGGCATTTCAAATCAATCGAAAAATATAACATCGCAATGGCGGAAGGGCAGGCGCGCCCCATCGATTATATAGGTCGCGGTCTCGACTATATGACCATACACGATTACTCTTCTGCCGTGAAAGATTTCTCCAAAGCTCTGGAACTCACGCCCGATCTCGCAGCAGCCTATCTCCTGCGTGCTCAGGCCGAGTATCACCAGTGGCAGCTGGCTGAAGATAACAATACTGATCAAAAGCTTGACGCGGCCACACGTTCAGCTCTCAAAAAGAAATACCTTGATGATGCACTGGCCGACCTCGCCGTCACCATTGAGCGATCGCCTTATATGGCGCAAGCGTGGTATAACAAAGCCGTGGCGCATATTGAGGCTCAGGATTTTACCTCGGCACTGGCCGCATTAAACCGCGCTATTGAGTGCCATGCCGAGATGGGCGAAGCCTGGTATAACCGCGGTTATATATACCTGTCGCTCGGTAACGAACGGCTCGGTTTGGCCGACCTATCGCGCGCCGGACAGCTTGGTATCCTGCCTGCATACAATTTGATCAAGAGATTCACACGATAAATAACATAACTGCAACTGAATAATAACCTCATAACCCTGACTGAAATGTTTACTGACACTGACCTGAAACAAATGGAGGCTCATGGAATAAGCCCTGACACGGCCCGTGAGCAACTGAACCGGTTTTCCACCGGATTTCCTTTCCTAACTTTGCATGGAAGCGCCACAATTGGTAACGGAATAAAAAAACTCGATGATGCTGAACGTGAAAAAGCAGTAGAACGCTGGCATCGCTATCTTGCTGATGGCGGCGAAGTGGCTAAATTTGTCCCTGCCTCTGGAGCGGCTTCACGTATGTTCAAGGCACTGTTTGCCTTTGTCAACGGTGATACGGACGATGTATCCACATCAAAACCGGTGGCCGAACTGGTTGAAAACCTCGATCGCCTGCCTTTCCTTGCAGAGCTGGCTGACGCTACTGCCCGACTCTATGGCAAAACTCCCGATGAATTGAAAGCCGAAGGACAGATTCGCAAACTTATAGGCGCGATAGTGCTTCCTGAAGGTATGAATTATGGCGCTCTGCCTAAGGCACTGCTTACATTCCACCGATACGACGACGGACTCACCCGTACCCCCCTGCAGGAACAGATGGCTGAGGGTGCGCAGACGGCTGCTACCAATGGCACTGTAAACCTGCATTTTACAGTATCGGCCGATCATCGACGCCTATTTGAGGAAAAGATAAAGGCCATAGTGCCCGAACTCGAAAAACGCTATGGCGTGAAGTATAATATATCACTGTCGGAGCAGCGTCCGTCCACAGACACCCTGGCGGCCACGCCTTCGGGTGAACCGTTCCGCGATTCCGAGGGCAAGCTCGTGTTCCGTCCCGGCGGCCATGGCGCGCTCATAGCAAATCTGAGCGATATGGAAGCTGCCGTGGTGTTTATCAAGAATATCGATAATGTGGTGCCTGATGCTCGTCGTCAGTCAACAATTGAATATAAGAAGGTGCTGGCAGGTGAACTCATCCTGGCTCACGACCGTATAGAAAAATATCTGTTTGACCTCAACGCAGGTCTGTATGATCGAGAGGATCTGGACAAGATGGTAGATTTTGCACGCAAAACCCTTTGTATCGAAAGTCCGTTGTACGATTCGTTGTCTGACTCAGAACTTGCCGACTTCCTCAAAGCCAAATTTGATCGCCCCCTGCGCGTATGCGGCATGGTGCGCAACGACGGCGAACCCGGCGGCGGACCGTTCCTGGCAGTAAATCCCGACGGCACAGCTTCGCCTCAGATTCTCGAATCCACCCAGATAAATATGGCCGACGAAGCCTCCAAGGCTATGCTTGATAAAGCTACACATTTCAACCCCGTTGACCTCGTGTGCTATATCAAACGTCCTGACGGAAGCCACTACGACCTGGCTAAATATGTTGATGCCAATACCGGTTTCATATCTTCCAAATCATACGAAGGCCGCGAACTTCAGGCTTTGGAACTTCCCGGCTTGTGGAACGGTGCGATGAGCGATTGGAACACTATCTTTATCGAAGTGCCCTCGTCAACATTCAATCCCGTTAAGACCGTTAACGACCTGCTCAGAGAAGTACATCAATGAAGCAGCAAACACGACTCCTATCAATTTTAGGACTATGTGCAGTCGTCGGCAACCTGAGTGTTCAGGCTGCCGACCCTGTGCAGGTTCCGGATTGCGGCATTATCGACCGTATATCTTTATATTCACCTCAGCTCGAAGACTCAGTGGATATTGACGTGTGGCGACCGGACAATTACAGTTCTGAACAGAAATATCCCGTGCTTTATATGCACGATGGCCAGAACCTCTTTGATTCCTCGACCACATGGAACAAACAATCCTGGGAGATGGATCAGACCGCATGTGCCATGATCGCAGAAGATGAGGTGCGTCCATTTATTATCGTTGGCATCCATAGCAATCCAGCTACGCGAGTTTCGCAACTTATGCCACAGCAGGCCGTAACCGAGGCCGGACTTGATTCACTGATGGCCGAGGTGAAGCTGAAAGGTATGCCGGTGCAGGGCGATGCTTACGCCGATTTTGTCGTCAACACTCTTAAACCGTTGATTGATAGTACGTATAGCGTTCTTGCAGATCGAGAAAATACATTTGTGATGGGTTCGAGCATGGGAGGACTCATGTCGCTGTATCTTTACTGTATGTATCCCGATGTGTTCGGCGGAGCCTCCTGCTTGTCAACCCATTGGTATGGAGCCGACGCAGCGCAAAATTCGTTTGGCGACGCTATGATGAATTTCGTGGAAACACATCTGCCCGATCCGGCCACACACCGCATTTATTTCGATCACGGCACGTCCACAATCGATCAGTGGTATGGCCCCTGGGAAACACATGCGCTGCTGATTGCACAGAACTTAGGATACAAATACGGCCAAAACCTTGACAGCTACATAGATTATGGCGCGCCTCACGAAGAATCGGCGTGGGCTGCCCGTATCCCCCGACCGCTCAAATTCCTCTTTGTTAGATGATTTAAGCTATTTTGCGCCTTCGGGGATTTGTGTTTAGATAATAATTTCGTAACTTTGTATAATTATTCGTAAACACATAATCATATTTCATATATGACTGATCCTGATAAAAATACAAATCACGATACAAATCCCCGCGGGCGCAAGCTCAATGATCATCGCCGTGGACGTCGCATTATGCGTGTGCTATGGTGGATTTTCGGTATTGGCCTGGTTGCTATGATTCTGTTTTTTGTGCTGGTTTACAACGGCATAGTAGGGTATATGCCCCCGGTTGAGGAACTCCGCAACCCTCAGGATAAGTTTGCTTCGGTGATAATGACATCCGATGGCCAGGAGATGGGGCGATATTTCCGCAACTCTGGCAATCGCGTGTATGCCGATCTTGACGAGATTTCTCCTGCCGTGGTGGATGCTCTGATCGCCACTGAAGACGCTCGATTCCTTGACCATTCCGGTATTGACCTCAAAGCCGTGACACGTGCCATTGTCAAGACAGTGCTATTGCGACAGAAAAACGCCGGCGGTGGCAGTACACTCACACAGCAGCTTGCCAAGCAGCTTTATTCGCCGCAAAGCAATGGTCTGTTCGCACGTGCGATGCAGAAGCCCATTGAATGGATGATAGCCGTGAAGCTCGAACGCTATTATTCCAAGGATGAGATACTTAAGATGTATCTGAATCAGTTTGACTTCCTTTATAACGCTGTGGGTATTAAGAGTGCCGCAAAAGTATATTTCAATAAGGAAGCCAAAGATCTTGATGTGCTTGAAGCAGCCACACTGGTAGGTATGGTAAAAAATCCGGCTTTCTATAATCCGGTGCGCCACCCCGAACGCACCCGTGGGCGCCGTAACGTAGTTCTTGAACAGATGAATAAGGCCGGTATGCTTACTGATGAGCAGCTCCGCGACCTTTCGGCCCAGCCCCTCACGCTCGATTTCCATCGTGTGGATCACAAAGAAGGTCTCGCGCCATATTTCCGCGAGGAACTCCGCAGATACCTGACGGCCAAACGTCCCGTGAGGTCTGATTATCCCTCGTGGGATGGTCAGCGGTACACCGATGATTCAATTGCTTGGGCACAGGATCCACTGTACGGATGGATTGAAAAGAATCCCAAACCCGATGGCACAAAATACGATATTTATTCCGACGGCTTGCGTATCTATACCACTATAGATTCGCGTATGCAGACATACGCCGAACAAGCCGTTAACGAACACATGCAGAGCCTCCAGACCAGTTTCTTCCGCGAAAAGCGTAATTCTCCTACGGCTCCATATACCTCAAATCCCGCCGAACTGTCATCCGCCACACGTCAGAAACTGATAGCCACCGCAATAAGGCAGAGCGAACGTCATCGTATTGCCAAGATTGCCGGAAAGACAGAAGCGCAAATTGAGAAAGAATTTGATACTCCCACAGAAATGGTTGTCTTCAGCTACTCAGGTCCGATTGACACTGTTATGACTCCGCGCGACTCGATCCTATACACCAAGAGCTTCTTGCGCACAGGCTTTATGTCGATGGATCCCACCAACGGCCATGTGAAGGCTTACGTGGGCGGACCTGATTTCCGCTTCTTCCAGTATGATATGGTATCGACAGGTCGCCGTCAGATCGGGTCGACCATCAAGCCTTTCCTCTACACATACGCGATGGAAAGCGACTTTACACCCTGCGACCTCCTGCTCAACGAGCAGCCTACTTTCTACGATGAAAACGGCCGTCCCTGGAGCCCGCGTAACGCCGGCCACGCTCGCATTGGCGAAATGGTGGATATTCGCTGGGCGTTGACCAACTCAAACAACTGGATTTCGGCTCGCCTGATGGCCCAACTATCTCCGGCCGAACTCGTTAAGCGAATGCACTCCTACGGTATCACAAATCATATTCCCGCAGTGCTCTCGCTTTGTCTTGGCCCTTGTGAGGTGTCGGTGAAGGAAATGGTTACTGCTTACAGCGCGTTTGCCAACCGCGGTATGCGCACCAATCCTATGTTTGTTACCGCCATCTCTGATTCAAACGGTAACATCATCACCGATTTCACTCCTACCCAGACCGAAGTTATCACCGAGAAAGGTTACTATAAGATTCTGTCGATGCTGCTCAATGTGGTAGACGGCGGTACAGGTAACCGCCTGCGTCGCGCGCCCTATAACATCACTGCCCAGATGGGTGGTAAGACCGGCACTACAAACTTCAACGCCGACGGTTGGTTTATGGGCTTCACCCCCGATCTGGTGAGCGGCGTATGGGTAGGTGGTGACGAACGTTACATTCACTTCAACTCTATGGCAGAAGGTCAAGGCGCATCGATGGCTCTGCCTATTTATGGCAAGTATATCACCAAGGTATATGCCGATCCTCACTTGCCATACGATCAATCGAAACGGTTCACTTTCCCGGCTGACATCTCGCTTTGTGAACGCGAATTTGCAATGCCGGTTGAGGAAGCTGAGGTCGAGGAATCGGTTGACGGAGTTTTCGATTAAGCTATTGACGGTGCTATGTCCGGGCTGTACGATGATTTTCTGAATCATTTGCGTTTTGAGCTGAATATGTCGGCTCACACTGTGCGCGCGTATGGCAACGACCTTCACCAATGGCACCGCTTTGAATCCGAAACATTCAACGATGATTTCGACCCCCTGCGGGCCGATACCACCGATCTGCGTCTGTGGGTTGCGTCGCTTGCATCCGACGGAGTCGGGGCACGCTCAATCAGACGCAAAGTGCAAAGCCTGCGGGCATTTTTCAAATACCTGCAACGCCGAGGTCTCACCGATCACAATCCGGCCACTGATCTTGTCACAGCGCGTATGCCCAAGAATCTGCCCTCGGTGGTGCGCCCCGACGAAATGAAAAATATACTGGATGCCGATATTGATACCACCAATTTCGTTGAGGTAAGGAATCATTTGATTATCAATATCCTTTATAGCACCGGAATGCGTGCTTCCGAGTTGATCGGTCTTAAAATAAGCGATATTAATCTGCGTGCTGGTGAACTAAAAGTGCTCGGTAAGCGTAATAAAGAAAGAATAATACCTTTCGGACGCGAACTTACCGAGCTATTGACGCAATACCTGACGATCCGGCCCGCAGATGACTCTCAGGCATTGATCGTAAGAGAAAACGGAATACCTTTTGTGTATAACGACCTTCTCAAAGTGGTGCATCAACAACTTGCCGGGCGCACCACCGCTGCCAAACAATCGCCTCACGTGCTAAGGCATAGTTTCGCTACCGATATGTTGAATTCTGAAGCAGATATTACAGCGGTACAACAGCTGCTCGGACACGCCTCGCTGGCCACCACTCAGCTTTATACCCATCTGTCATATAAAGAGTTACTATCAAATTATGAACACGCGCACCCCCGCGCACAAAAACAATGACTATGGATCTCCGCATTCAAGCTATCCACTTCGACGCTTCCGAGAAGCTCGAAGCCTTCATCAGCAAAAAGGCTGACCGCATCGTTCGTCACTTCCCCGCTATTACCGCCGTTGACGTGACTCTCAAAGTTGTAAAACCCGAAACCGCCAATAACAAAGAAGCCCTCGTAAAAGTAACCATTCCTCAGCAGGACGAATACGTAAGCACAAAAGTAGCCGATTCATTTGAAGAAGCCATCGATCTGGCTCTCGAAGCTCTCGAACGCCAGATGGAAAAGAATAAATAAGTAACTCTCAAAAATTAGTTTATATTAAGAGCTATATTTTAAACCCTGCGGGCCGATATATCCTTGCTTGTCTTGACGCGCCTTT
>CAZHDH010000030.1:0-25980 GCA_964531245.1 uncultured Bacteroides sp.
TCGCCAGATAAGCATAAAACATAGTCTTCCGACCGCTAGAACGCGGAGCGGCGTCGCTCCATTTGACGATGTGACCCATCCGGCGCGCCCGACACCGTGGAGCGGCATCGCTCCCGGTGGCATCCGGCGCGTCGTTTGGCTGATTAACGTTATGCCTGGGCGAAGGTGGTGACGTAGAACCAACCGTTGGGGGCGGAGGTGGGCAGGTTGTTGCTACAGAATGCGCCTTTGATATTGTTCAGATGGCAAACGATTGCGAAGTGGCATAATCCTATGCCAAGATTGAGATAGTGGATAGATGAATCTGACGTGATATAGAAATCAACCTGATTGCCACGCACCAGGGCGCGCCATGGCTGCGAGTTGGTGGACGATGGGGCTAAGCGTAGCATTTGTAATGCTTGAGCATACGGCCCATCGGGAGTCAACGGCGTGTTGAAATTCTGATTGAAGAAAAGGGTGTCGAAGGGCTTGCGTTTATCGCTGCGCGCAAGCGCGCGAGTGAGCGTGTTGAGCAATGAGCCTTTTTCCGACGGCACTCCTATCGGACTCACCACTTTCAAGGGTGTATCTGAAGGGAAATCGGCAGCAGCTTTAAAATCGCCCGACTTGAATGTTGCAGCTATCCAGCAGGTGCCCAATCCGATTTGTCGGGCTTGCAGCACAACTTGTTCCATAGCGAATCCCGCACTTAAATAGTCGCGTTTCTGAGTGCCTATACCAAGCAGCAGGTAATTTTTCGCACCTTTAATCACTCCGTAGGTCGAGGGCTTGAACTCCTCCATATCAGATGTGGTCAGCCTCAGGGAGTAGGCACCGCCAAAGGGGTCGGTAGCACCGTCAATTGCAGTTTGTATCTGACTTTCCTGCTCGGGAGTGAGAGCCGAGCCATTATAAATACGCACAGAGCGGCGTGTTTTAATTGCATCTATAATATCCATAAAATTAGAGTTTTAGATATAAACATTGACAAGCGTCAATTAGTTCAGAAGCAAAAACACGCCGCGTTCAGTAAAATGAGCGCGGCGTGTTTTTGTTATTTCTTGGGGATTACTTATCGCCAACGAGGGAGATAATGAGTTCCTTTTCGTCTTCGTTATCGGGAAGGATATTGATTTTGCCTTCACGAGCCAGCCAACCGAGGGCGGCAAACACTTCTTTATCTTTGAGCTTAGTAGCTTTTTTAAGCTGCTTAAGACCCATAGCGTCGGCGGCATCGAGAGCCTGCCAAACGAGTCCGGCATTTGTGCCGATTACTTCTACGTTCATAGTTGAAATTATATTTTGTTAGACTGAATGTTATTTAATTCTGAATTATATATATCCTATTCTCTGCACTTTTAACTATAGCGCAAAGGTACGAATTATCTTTTATTCATCAAACTAAAATATAAACAATTTTAACTTGCATAAGTTAGATGCAAGTTAAGTTGGTCAGCTACAATACGATAAAATTTAAGAAAGTTTAACCGAACTTACTAATTTTACGGAGCATCGACTCATTAAGAATCTTGATACGACGGCCGTCGACGGTTATAAGGTGTTCGTCAACAAAGGCCGATAGGGTGCGGATGGCATTGGCGGTGGTCATATTTGATAAATTGGCCAAATCCTCGCGCGACATATATATCTTTAAGGTGGCTTCGTCCTCCTCCAGGCCATAGTTTTCGCGCAACACTATCAGAGCCTCGGCCAAACGACCGCGGATGTGTTTCTGTGTGAGATTCACCACGCGAGTGTCGGCGCCACCGAGGTTGCGCGATAGTTCACGGATAAAGAACCACGCAAGATCGCGGTTGCTGTCTATCATCTCCTTAACGAGTTTGAGCGGAATACCACCTAAGGTAGACGGTTCGAATGCGGCAGCAGAAGACACGTATGGCTCACCGGCAAAATATGCGCGATAACCGAAATATTGAACCGGGCGTATAAGACGCAGAATCTGTACGCGTCCACCTACCCCTTCCTTAAACTTTTTGACTTTGCCTTTAAGCAGGCACCATAGAAATTCGGGGTCGTCGCCCTCGGCATATATAAATTGATTTTTGCGGAAAGTCTGGATATGAAAATTGTCTACAATCACGCGTTTCTCGTCGCCGCTGAGCAACGACCAAATTTCAGCCATATCTTCGTTAATGACCTTTTCAACTGTAGATTTTTTAATCATATAAATAAGGACAAAAGGTATTCAGTAAGTAAAAAAGCGCCACAAAGATAGCGTATTTTTTTGATGATGCCAAATTTAATCCTAAGTTTGGAGCTTTTAATTGAGTTTTAAGAAATATCGAACATTTTTTGAGCCATCCGGTGAGTTAAAAATCTTTAATTTACTTATATCTATTTTCAACTTGCAGTAGCTATTTGTTAACTTTGCAGCACCTAACATTACTAATATGAAACTGATAAAAGATACCGAATTTGGTGGCGAACGCCCCCTTTTCGCCTCTCACGATTTAGAACTTGAAAATGTAACAATACACGCCGGCGAAAGCGCCCTGAAATGTTGTTCGAATATCGTGGCACGCAAATGCACCTTCGAGGGCAAATACCCCTTCTGGCACGTCGACGGTTTCAGGATTGAAAACTGCCTGTTCACCCCCGGCGCTCGCGCCGCACTTTGGTATTCAAAGGATCTTGTGATGACCGATACCCAAGTGGACGCGCCCAAAATGTTCCGCGAAATGTCAAACCTCACCCTGCGCCACGTTAACATCCCTGACGCTCAGGAAACAATGTGGCATGTGAGCGATGTGTCGCTCGACAATGTGGAGGTGAAAAACGCCGACTATCTGTTTATGCACTCGCGCAACATCAAAATTAAAAACTATCGTCAACAGGGCAATTACTCATTCCAATACTGCGAAAACGTAGAAATCCACGATGCCGACATTGATTCGAAAGACGCTTTCTGGAACACTAAGGACGTAACCGTTTACGACACACGCCTCACCGGAGAATATCTGGGCTGGCATTCTGAAAACCTTCGCCTGGTGCGTTGCCATATCTCTGGCACACAGCCTTTGTGTTACTGCAAAAATCTGATTCTGGAAGACTGCACTTTTGATGCCGACGCCGATCTCGCATTTGAGGAATCGACCCTGCACGCCGATATCAAAGGCACCGTGACCAGCGTGAAGAATCCTACCTCGGGCAAAATAGTGGCCGACGGTTATGGCGAAATCATCCTTGACCAGAACATCAAGGCCCCGGCCGACTGCGAAATAATCACACGATGAAATACGATTTCGACCAAATTGTAGACCGCCGCGGCACAATGTCCTACAAATGGGATACCACGCCCGACTGTGTAATTCCCCTCTGGGTTGCCGATATGGATTTCAAGGCCGCGCCGTGCATCATCGACGCGTTGCGCCGCCGCGTGGATCACGGCGTATTCGGCTATGTGAGCGTGCCGGATGAATATTACAGCGCTGTGGACGGATGGTTCAGCCGACGTCACGGGTGGTCTGTCAATCGTGAGCACGTGATTTACACTTCGGGGGTTGTGCCGGCGGTGTCGGCCATTATCAAGGCGATGACCCGCCCCGGCGACCGCGTGATAGTGCAGACTCCGGCCTACAACTGCTTCTTTTCATCAATACGCAACAACGGCTGCGAACTATCGGCCAACAATCTGATTTACCACCCCGACGGCTACACCATTGACTGGGACGACCTGGAACGCCGCGCCGCCGATCCCCGTGCCCGGCTGCTTATCCTGTGTAATCCTCACAACCCATCGGGGCGTGTATGGACCCGCGAAGAACTCACACGCATTGCCGACATCTGCCGTCGTAACAATGTTTTTGTGATTTCCGACGAAATACATTGCGAATTGGTGTATGGCGCGGAAGGGTACACCCCCTACGCGTCGCTGTCAGAGGAAGTTGCGCAAGGTTGCGCTGTGTGCATCTCGCCTTCGAAGGCGTTCAATATCGCCGGGTTGCAGATAGCCAATATAGTGGCAGCCGATGCCGAGGTACGCGCGCGCATCGATCGCGCCATCAACGACAACGAGGTGTGCGATGTGAATCCATTTGGGGTCACGGCCACTATCGCAGCTTACAATCACGGCGACGACTGGCTGGCAGAGCTGCTGCAATATCTGAAAGGAAATATGGATATGCTATGCGAGTTTCTGAAAACGAACCTTCCCAACCTGCAACCCATCCCGCTCGAAGGCACATATCTGGCGTGGGTGAAATGCACCGACACGGGAATGAACGGTGAGCAGCTGGAAGCGTATCTTACTGAAAACGCTAAAGTTAGAGTGAACGGCGGCGCGATGTATGGCCCCGGCGGTGAAGATTTCATCCGTATCAACTTAGCTTGTCCGCGCAGTGTGTTACGCGAAGCGTTGCAGAGGATTTCAAAGGCGTTAGGCTAATATACCGAATAAAAAGATGTAACCAAATCATAATGAACGTTAAATGATTTGGTTACTTCAATAATTGTAGTTACCTTTGTGGAAAATCCAAAAAGGATTTGTCTTTTAATCCATGAAGAACCGAATCTTAGCCTTATCCACATTGCTCGCACTGACCGCCGGAACCGCCACTTGCGCCTACGCCGGACAGCGTGAAAGCAACATCGAAAAAATCCTCACCCAGTATCTGCCCGGCACCACCGGATTCGGTGCCGTGAAGGTTGAAAGCGTGAAGGTAAATCCCTCAAAAAAGACTGTCAGTGTGAAATGTAACGAAAACACCTCGTACATTCCTCTGACTCAGGATCAGGTAGCCGAGATTAAAGACAGAATCCGAAAATCGCTCGGCAGCGAATACGCTACATACAAAATAAATGTGACCGCCGCCGGTAAATCGCTGGATGCCTTAGCACTGTTTGCAGGCAAGAAACCCACCGCTCCCACTGAAAAAGACCGCTTCTACACCGACCATTCCGCACAAGCCGCCCCGGCCGGATTGGATGGAGCGAACATAGCCCTATGGCAGAGCCACGGCTGGTATTTCGAGCCAAAACTCAACCGTTGGGAATGGCAGCGCGCACGTGTGATGCAGACCGTCGAGGACCTCTACACCCAGAGCTACGTAATGCCCTATCTGATGCCCATGCTCCGCAATGCTGGCGCATACGTGCTTAGTCCGCGCGAACGCGACACCAATCTCACCGAGATAATCGTGGATGCCGACAACGCCGCCACTCCCGGATTCTCAACCACCCAGGGCGAACATGCATGGAAGAATGTGAACGGAGGATTCCAATGGGACGGTTCGCCGCTCATCAATGGTTCGCACCCCTTCAACGAGGGCAACAACCGCCAGGTGGCTACCGTTCATAAAGATTCGCGCACCGCGCCGTCAAAAGCCGTTTGGAGCGCAAACATTCCCCGCGAAGATGATTACGCCGTATATGTAAGCTATCAGTCGACGCCCAAGAGCGCCACCGATGCGAAATATACCGTGCACACCGCAATGGGCGACCGCGAATTTAGCATCAATCAGAAAATGGCCGGTGGCACGTGGATTTATCTTGGACATTTCCCCCTGAAGGCCGGTAACGCACCCGTAGTGACCCTTACCAACCAATCGTCTGACCCCAATGCGGTGGTGAGCGCCGATGCCGTAAAAATTGGCGGCGGTATGGGCATCGTGGAGCGCATTGTCAAGGAGCCGCTTGACGATATCGACTACCAATACGTAGGCAGCGGATATCCCAAATTCACAGAAGGTGCCCGCTACTTCCTGCAATGGGCCGGCGCTCCCGACAGTGTGTTTACCTCTACCGGTTACGTAAACGACTATAACGACGACTATATGTCGCGCGGCCTGTGGGTCAACTGGCTCACCGGCGGCTCTTCAATGCTCCCCGATCAGGAGGGTCTGGGATTGCCCATCGACCTCTCGTTCGCATTCCACTCCGACGCCGGCACTTTCGCTACCGACTCGGTTGTGGGTACGTTAGGTATCTACTGCACCAAAAACGAAACACTGGGCAATGGCGACAGCCGCTCGGCATCGCGCGACCTCACCGACCTGGTAGTCACCAATATAGTGAACGATGTGCGCGCCAAACACGAACCACGCTGGAGCCGTCGCGGTATGTGGGACAAAAGCTATGCCGAGGCACGCATACCTCAAGTGCCCTCGATGCTGCTCGAGCTCCTGAGTCACCAGAACTTTTACGATATGCGTCACGGTCTGGATCCTGCTTTCCGTTTCACCGTATCGCGCGCCATATATAAAGGTATGCTGAAATTCCTGGCGCACCGCGACGGTCGCGAATATGTGGTGCAACCCCTGCCTGTGGGCAACTTCGGTATGACCAAGACCGGCAACCGCACATATACCCTGAGCTGGACCGCTACCCCCGATCCCACCGAACCCACTGCCAATCCTACATTATATATAATAGAGGAGCGTGTGGGCGACGAGCCGGGCTATCGCACCGTGGCAACGGTGACAGAACCTAACTGGACCGTAACCGTTTCAGACAAAGATATTCATTCCTACCGCATTATCGCAGCCAACGACGGCGGCGTAAGTTTCCCCTCGGAGACGCTCGCTCTGGCCGATCTTGACAATGGCTCTGAACCAGTGCTGGTTGTGAACGGATTTACCCGCATCAGCGGTCCCGATTGGTTTGTGGCCTCTGAAGGCATCGCAGGGTTCAATGACAGCAAAGACCATGGTGTTCCCTACGTTGAGGACATTTCGTTTATCGGTTCACAATTCGAGTTCCGCCGCGACATTCCCTGGATGGACGATGATGCCGCCGGGTTTGGTGCTTCGCGAGCCAATTACGAGACAATGGTAATTGCCGGTAACACATTTGATTATCCTTACGTTCACGGCAAATCGATCGTTAAAGCCGGACATTCGTTCTACTCCACCTCTGTAGCTGCATACACTGCTTCGGCTCAGGAGGGACAGCCCCGCATCGTTGACCTTATTCTTGGCAAACAGAAAGAAATACAGCACGGCGACGGCGCTTATAGCAACGAATTTAAGACCTTCCCCACCGAACTTCAGAACAAGATAACAGCGGCAACTGCTGCCGGCACAAGTTTCCTGATCAGCGGTGCATACGTGGCCACCGACCTGTGGGACAATCCATACAGCACCACCGAAGTGGCTCAGGCCGACCAGAAATTTGCCACCGACGTACTCGGCTACCACTGGCGTGTGGGGCAGGCATCGGTGACCGGCGAAGCCTACGAGGTGCCCTGCCGTTTCCGCGAATTTAACGGCGGCAAGTTTACATTCCACAATGAACTGAACTCAGATTGCTACGCGGTGGAATCGCCCGACTCGTTCTATCCCGCCGACTCCAAAAAGGGTTGCACCATGATGCGCTATTCAGAAAATAACCTCATTGCCGGCATCGCTGCCGATATGGGCGGCTACCGTACCGTGGTAATCGGTTTCCCCATCGAGACCGTATCCTCGCAGACCGAGCGCGACCAATTCATGGGTCAGGCACTCAAATTTTTCACAGCTAAAAAATAATTCTAACCCAATACCAATCAATCATTCTCATGAAAACGACTATCAATTGCTTTGTGCCTTACGGCAACGCTGAATGCGTCAAGGCTACTGTCGCCGGACTCCGCGAATGTCCTATGGTGACCAAAATCTACCTTCTCGCTACCGAAGCTAACGCCGAAGCTCTCGATGGCACAGAGCTGCTGCACATCGACACCCTCACGTCGTCGATTACAATGAAGGCCATCGCTGCCGCCGACGACAGCGACATCATGCTCATATATACCAAGAATGATACCCTGGTTCCCGGCTACTTCGCCCTGGAACGCTTCGTACGTCTGGCCACCGACTCCAAAGCCGGTATGATGTATGCCGACTCGTATCTGGTGGTTGACGGCAAGAAATCAAACGCTCCCGTAATCGACTACCAATTTGGTTCGCTCCGCGACGACTTCAACTTCGGTTCAGTGCTTTTCTTCAACACCGCCGACTTCAAGAAAGCAGCCGAGGGAATCACCGCCGATTACAAGGCAGCCGGCCTATACGACCTGCGTCTGCGCATCAGCCGCATCGCTCCCATCGTGCACATCAACGAATATCTTTACACCGACATCGCCGCTCCTAAAACTGAAGACGGCGAAAGCCACTTCTCATACGTGGATCCAAAAAACCGCGGTGTGCAGATCGAAATGGAAGAAGCCTGCACCGATCACCTCAAAGCTATCGGCGGCTATCTGGAACCCAAATTCGACACCATCAACTTTGACAAGGGCGATTTTGAATACGAAGCATCAGTCATCATCCCCGTACGCAACCGTGTGCGCACCATCCGCGATGCCATCCGCAGCGTACTGAGCCAGAAGACCGACTTCCCCTTCAACCTCATCATCGTTGACAATCACTCAACCGACGGCACAGCCGAAGCTATCGAAGAATTTACTTCAGATCCCCGCGTGGTGCACGTAGTGCCCGAACGCGACGACCTGGGTATCGGCGGCTGCTGGAATATGGGCGTTGAACATCCCAAGTGCGGTAAATTTGCCGTACAGCTCGACTCCGACGACGTTTATTCTGACGAAAACACCCTGGCCAAGATGGTCAAGGCCTTCTATGACCAGAACTGCGGCATGGTAGTAGGCACCTATATGCTCACCGACATCGACATGAATATGATTCCGCCGGGCGTAATCGACCACAAGGAATGGACCCCCGAAAACGGCCGCAACAACGCACTGCGTATCAACGGCCTCGGTGCTCCCCGTGCTTTCTACACCCCCATGCTCCGCGAAATCCACGTGCCCAACACCTCATACGGTGAAGACTACGCACTGGGTCTGGCATTCTCACGCCGCAACCAGATCGGCCGCGTGTACGACGTAGTGTACAACTGCCGCCGCTGGGAGGACAACTCTGACCACGCTCTGGATGTAGTTAAGACCAACAACAACAACCTCTACAAAGACCGCATCCGCACCTGGGAACTCGAAGCCCGCGTAGCCATGAACAAGGCAAAATAAAACCGCGTCTTCAGTCACCATCAATAATAAACCTGCCGGGAGGGCCGCCCGGACATCCCGGCAGGTTATAATCCAAAAACAAATCAGGGAGGTGCGTTCATTACTACCGCAGCGTCCGCCCACACATTTCAAAAACTAAAAATATGGCATTGTCCTCAGCACAAATATCTGATTTTATAGCTTCGCAACTTGAAGTGTGGCCCATGGCTGCAGGTAATTTCGAAGCCCTCAAGGGTGTGAAAGTCAAGGAAGTGGAACTGCCAGGATGGACAGTAAAGGTACAGTTCAATCCTGCACGTATCGTATCGTCGTCGGCCAAGGTTGACGCAAAATCGCTCAAGGAACGCAAATGTTTCCTCTGCGCCGAAAACCGTCCCGAAGTTCAGGAAGGCATCGAATGGGGCGACCGCTACACTGTGCTCATCAACCCCTTCCCCATCTTCCCCCGCCACCTCACCATCCCTGATACATCGCACACCGACCAGCTCATCGACGGCCGCATTGCCGACATGATGCGCCTGGCCGCAGAGCTCGAAGATTACACCGTATTCTACAACGGACCGCGTTGCGGCGCATCCGCTCCCGACCACATGCACTTCCAGGCCGGTAACAGTGACTTCCTCACCCTGGCCGACGCACTGGAAAACGCCGAACTCAAAACCATTGCCACCGACGGCGAGGCCATTCTTGCCATTGAGGACACGTTGCCCCTGAAAGTGTTCGTAATCGACGCTCCCGCCGAGGACGCCGAAGCCGGACAGCGCCTGTTCAAGCGCCTCTATGACGCCATCCCCGTGCCCGAAGGCGAAAACGAACCGATGATGAACCTCCTGTGCTATCCCACCCCCGCCGGTGTGCGTCTGGTGGTGATCCCCCGCAAGCGTCACCGTCCGTCGTTCTACGGCACCGAAGGCGAAGGCACAATGCTCCTGAGCCCCGCGTCTGTGGATATGGGCGGCGTATTCATCACTCCCCTCGAAAAAGACTTTAACGCCCTTGATGCCGCCAAAATCCAGGAAATACTGGATGAACTGTGCCTCTCGGCCGATGAAATTAACGACATAGCCCGGAATGTAAAATGACAGGACAACCCGACGTAACAGTAGGCATTCTCACTGCCAAAAGCCTCGAATTATCATTCCACGGCACCTATATCCAGCCCGACAACACCCCGGTGCGTGGCCCTCAGACATTCTCGCAAGCACCCGACGGCCGCATTGCTTGGCAGGGAGAATTGCATGACGAGGTGATACTGCGCCCGGCCGATACTGAGTCGACATTCGAAATTTTCGATGTGGTGATTGGCGTCAATTTCCACTGGGAACGCCGCGAAAACCAGCGTTTTTCCGGTTCGTGCCGCATTATCTCCACCCCCGACGGCCTCACTGTAATAAATATCCTGCCTGTCGAGGATTATCTGCTTAGCGTGATCTCCTCAGAAATGAGCGCGCACGCGTCGCTCCAGTTGCTGAAAGCGCACGCTGTGATTTCGCGAAGCTGGTTGCTTGCCCAGATAAAACACACCGGTTGCAAACCCGCATCCGAGATGATCGATACCCCAGATGAACTCATAAAGTGGTATGACCGCGAAGACCACACCCTATTTGATGTGTGCGCCGACGACCATTGCCAGCGTTATCAGGGCGTGACGCGTCAGTCGACACCCAAAGTGGCCCAGGCGATTCACGAAACAGCCGGACAAGTGCTCCTGGATCGTGATGGCGAGCTTTGCGATGCACGATTCTCGAAATGCTGCGGTGGCGTGTTTGAGGAATTCCAGTATTGCTGGGACAACCGTCCGCTTTCATACCTTGTGGCACGCCGTGACGCTCCCGATCCGATGGACTTCACCGACCTGCGCATCGAGGCCGAAGCCGACAAATGGATCAACTCGCGACCCGATGCCTTCTGCAACACCTCTGATGCCAAAATTCTGGCTCAGGTGCTCAATAACTACGATCAGGAAACCACCGATTTCTATCGCTGGACTGTTGAATACACCACCGAAGAACTCTCGAAACTGGTGCGTGAACGCAGCGGTATAGACTACGGCACAATCGAAGATCTCATTCCTATGGACCGCGGAACATCGGGCCGTCTGTGGCGTCTGAAAATCGTAGGTTCCAAACTCACCCGTATTATAGGTAAGGAACTTGAAATACGCCGCACCCTGTCGCCGAGCCACCTTTACAGTTCCGCATTCACGGTAGAAAAAACCGCCACCGGATTCCGTCTGCATGGTGCAGGCTGGGGCCACGGAGCGGGTCTGTGCCAAATCGGAGCGGCAGTGATGGGCGAAAAGGGTTATGACTACGCTCAGATCCTGGCGCACTACTATCCCGGCTCTGAATTATCCAAAATATATTGAAGTGGCCTAAAATGAAACAATAGGCATTAAGGCACCTTCATTAACTACAACCAATCATTATCACATTTATAAGGACTTCCGTCTTTATCACAACTTACAAAGAAATGAAATCAACCACACGCAACCCATGGGCGTGGATTCCGACGCTTTACTTCGCACAGGGTATCCCGTTCATCTTCATCAATATGGTGACCATGGTAATGTTCACCAAGATGGGTATGGCCAAAGCTGATGCTACGCTCTACACCGGCTGGCTCTATCTCCCCTGGGTAATCAAACCTTTCTGGGGCCCGATCGTCGACATCCTCAAGACAAAACGCTGGTGGACTGTGACCATGCAGGCTTGTGTAGCGATCGGCCTGGCAGCCATCGCCTTTACTATGCCTACTCCTAATGCAGAGGAAATAGCTGAAGGCGTATCGGCCTCGGCTTTCCAGATCGCACTTTTCTTCTACTTCCTGACAGCATTCTGCTCAGCTACCCACGACATTGCTTCCGACGGTTTCTATATGATCGCGCTGGACACCAATCAGCAGTCGCTCTTCGTAGGTATCCGTTCCACTTTCTACCGCTGTGCCAGCGTGTTTGGCCAGGGCGGTCTGGTGATGATTGCCGGCCTGCTTGAAACCAGCACCGGCAGCGTATCGCAGGGTTGGCGCCTGACCATCATCGGCTGCGCAGCCTTCTTTGCATGCATGTTCCTCTATCACCTCTACATCCTGCCCTACCCCGCAACCGATAAATCTGTGGGACAGTCAAAGACCGTGAAAGGTATCCTGAACGAATTTGTAGGTTCATTCGCCACCTTCTTCCAGAAAAAGCACGTGTTCCTGGCCATTCTGTTTATGCTGCTCTACCGTCTGCCCGAAGCACAGGTAGTTAAGCTCTGCCAAGTATTCCTCACAGAACCCGTTGAAAAAGGCGGCCTCGGCCTTACACAGACCGAACTGGGCTTTGCCTACGGTGTGCTTGCGATTGCCGGTCTGACCGTGGGTGGTATCATCGGTGGTATCTGCGCTGCCAACGGTGGCCTGCGCAAATGGATATGGCCGATGGCACTGGCTACCTCGCTCAACTGTGTGGCATACATCATCCTTTCAAACGTACAGCCCGATTATCAGCTCATTTCCGGCAAAATCATCACCTGGTGCTGCATTATTCTGGAACAGCTTGCCTACGGTTTCGGTTTCACAGCGTTTATGCTCTTTATGATGTATTTTGCCGAGGGTCCCTACAAGACATCTCATTACGCTATCTGCACCGCTTTCATGGCTCTGGGTATGATGCTCCCCGGCATGGCTGCCGGCTGGATTATGCAGAATCTGCTGGGCGACTCATACGTCAACTTCTTCTGGTGGGTTCTGGCCTGCAACGCCGGTACATGGCTCGTGACAGCTCTTGTGCGACCCCACATCGACCCCGCTTACGGTGCTAAAAAGAAATAAGAAAATCCTAACCACTGAATCAAAATGAAAAAGATTATAGCCGCACTCACAGCCACAGCTATCGCCCTGGGCGCATCTGCTCAGGTGAAGCCCGGCATTGAAGTGCTCCGCGATATGGACTTCGCCCCCCTCAAGGGCAAGCGTGTGGGTCTGATCACCAATCCCACCGGCGTGGACAACAACCTGAAATCTACAATCGACATCCTGCACGAAGCTCCCGATGTAGAACTCGTGGGCCTCTACGCTCCCGAACACGGTGTGCGCGGCGATGTGCATGCGGGCGATCACGTTGATAATTTCGTTGACCCCGCTACCGGTGTCACCGTTTACTCAATCTACGGCTCGTCACGCAAACCTACTCCCGAAATGCTTAAGGACGTGGATGTGCTCATCTACGACATTCAGGACATCGGCTGCCGTTCGTTCACATTCATCAGCACAATGGGGCTGGGTATGGAAGCCTGCGCCGAACTGGGCAAGGAATTCATGGTGCTCGACCGCCCCAACCCCGTGGGCGGCAACAAAGTGGAAGGTAATCTGACCGAGGACGACTGCGTATCGTTCGTTAGCCAGTTCCCCATCCCCTACCTCTACGGCCTGACACCCGGCGAACTCGCCAACTATCTGAATGAAGAAGGCCTGGTGGGTGATAACCTCAAAGTAAACCTGACCGTGGTGCCCATGGAAGGCTGGAAACGCGATATGGAATTCCGCGAAACCGGAATGCCCTGGGTGCTCCCCTCGCCCCACATTCCTAATCCCGAAACCGCAGTGCTCTATCCCGTGAGCGGCATTCTGGGCGAACTCGGCTATATGAACATCGGCGTGGGCTACACCGAACCCTTCAAACTCTTCACCGCCGAATGGATCGACGCCGAAGAACTCTCGCGCCGTATGAATGCCCTGAACCTGCCCGGCATGATGTTCCGCCCCATCCACATCAAACCCTTCTACAGCGTAGGCAAGGGCGAGAACCTTCAGGGTGTGGAAGTATATGTAACCGATAAGGAAGTGGCACCCCTGTCGCTCACACAATTCTATGTGATGCAGGAACTCGCAGATATGTATCCCGAAAAAGCAACCTTCCTGAAAGGTAACGCCGACGAAAAACGCTTCAATATGTTCGACAAGGTAAGCGGCTCGAAACAGATCCGCGAACGTTTCTCCAAAAACCATAAAGTGGCCGACATCATCGACTACTGGAACAAGGACAGCGAAGCTTTCAAAAACGCATCATCGAAATACTACCTCTATAAATAATACAACAGGATGGAGCCGGCACGCTCCGGCTCCATCCATTTCTCTCTAACCTCTCACCTCAAACCTATCATTACACAATGGAATCGTTCGACCAATTCTCGAAATCTATAAAGGAAATAATTCCTGCTTCACGCCTGTTCACTGATCCCCTGCGACTGCTCGCCTGGGGCACCGATGCCGGCTTCTACCGCTACCTGCCCAAAATGGTGGTGACCGTAGAGACACCCGACGAAGTAAGCCGCGTAATGGAACTCGCCACCCGCTGCGAGGTGCCCGTGACTTTCCGCGCCGCCGGTACATCGCTCTCAGGTCAGGCCGTCAGCGATTCAGTGCTTATCGTGGCCGGGAAAGCCTGGGAAGGCTATTCCATAGCTCCCGATGCCTCCACTATCACCCTGCAACCCGGCATCATCGGCGATCGTGTAAATCAGATACTCGCCCCGCTGGGACGTATGTTCTCGCCCGACCCCGCCTCCAAAAAATCTGCTATGGTGGGCGGCATCGTGGCCAATAACGCCTCTGGTATGAACTGCGGCGTGAAATACAACAGCGACCGTGAACTCATCTCGGCCCGCATCATCCTTACCGACGGCACTGTGCTTGACACCGCCGATGCCGTATCGCGGGCAGCTTTCACTGCCTCGCACCCCGAGCTCCTCAAAGAGATCGAGGCTATACGCGATGAAATCCGTGCCGACAAAGACCTGAGCGCACGCATCGCTCATAAATATGAAATCAAGAACGTGATGGGTCTGAACCTGTTGCCGTTCATCACATACGACGATCCTTTCGAAATCATCGCTCACCTGATGGTGGGATCGGAAGGCACCCTGGCATTCATTTCAGAGGTGACGATGAAAACCGAACATCTATATCCCTACGCCGCGTCTGCTCTGCTTTATTTCACTTCGATGGAGGAAGCAAGCCAATGCGTCGTGGCACTGGAAAAGTCGGCTCCCGTATTTTCCTGCGAGATGCTCGACTCAAAATCGCTTGAAGCCGTGCACGACACCACCGGCACCGGACTCACCGCTCTGCTGCTCGACACCAAGGCCGACACCGAAGCCGAACTTCAGGCAAATATAGATGCCATAATGAAGGTAGTGGATACCTTCAAACTATATGTACCGGCTCACTTCAGCACCGATCCCGCCGAGACAGCCGCCTGGTGGAGCCTGCGCTCCGGCATCTTCCCAACCGTGGGCGGTACACGTCCCAAGGGCACCACCGTACTCATCGAGGACATCGCTTTCCACATCAACGATCTGCCCAAAGCCACCACCGAACTGGCCGCGCTGCTTCAGGAATGTGGCTATCACGATGCCTGCATCTACGGTCACGCTCTGGCCGGCAACTACCACTTCATCATATCGCAAAATTTTGACAGCGAGGAAGAAGTGGCGCAATATAAAAACCTCATGCTCAAAATCGTGGAGCTTGTGGTAGACCGCTACGACGGCTCGCTCAAAGCAGAACACGGTGTGGGCCGAAATATGGCACCGTTCGTGCGCAAGGAATGGGGCGACAAGGCATATTCGATGATGAAACGCGTAAAGAACGCTTTCGATCCGCTGAATCTGCTCAACCGCGGCTCAATGTTCAACGACGACCCCGAGTGTTACCTGCACAATATGAAACCCCTTACGCCCGTTCACGATATTGTGGACAAGTGTATTGAATGTGGTTTCTGCGAGGTAAACTGTGTGTCTTGCGGTTTCACCCTGTCGGCACGTCAGCGAATAGTAATCCTGCGCGAGATTGCCCGTCTGGAAGCGATCGGCACCCCCGAGGCCCGGAAAGCAGCCGGCGAGCTGCGCAAGAGCTTCGGATTCCTTGGCAATGCCACCTGTGCCGGCGACGGCCTGTGCAGCACCTCGTGCCCGATGAAAATCAACACCGGCGAGATGATACACGTGGTGCGCGAAGCCGGTATTACCGAAGGCTCTTTGGGCTACAAGACCGGAATATTTGCCGCAAATCATCTGAGCGGAATCACATCGGGTATGCGACTGATGCTTGACGCGGCCAATATCACCCGCAAAATCATAGGCGACAAAGCCGTGAACGCCATTGGCGAAGGTATGAACAAGATAGGCATGCCGCTGTGGAATGCCGCGCTGCCCGACGGTTTCTCGCCCAAAAAGGCAGTCAAGGAAGCAGCCGAGACGCCTCGGTCAGACCGCAAAGTGGTTTACTTCCCCTCGTGTATCAACCGCACCATGGGTGTAACCGAAGAAAAAGGCAAAAAAATAGCTCCGCTGGTTGAAACCATGCTCAACCTGTGCCGTAAAGCCGGCTACGAAGTGGTGTTCCCCAAGGACATGAACCAGCTTTGCTGCGGTATGATTTGGGAGAGCAAGGGTATGCCGGAAAAGGGCGACCGTATGCTCGACACCCTGCGCGAAAAGCTGTGGGAAGCATCCGAGGGTGGAAAATACCCCGTGATGTGCGACCAGAGCCCTTGCCTGCACCGCATGCGCAACGGCATCAAGGATATGCACCTGTATGAACCGGCAGAATTTATCGAAAAATATCTGGTGCCCCACCTTGATTTCAAACCCACCGACGAGCCCGTGGCCGTACACGTCACCTGCTCTACACGCCGTATGGGACTGGCACCGGTGATTATCGGCCTGGCCAACCGTTGCAGCACAAATGTGACAGTGCCCGCCGAGGTGGGATGCTGCGGCTTTGCCGGCGACAAAGGTTTCTTTATCCCCGAACTGAACCGCTGGGCCCTGCGCAAACTGCGACCCGCGCTGGAACAAGCCGGCGTAAAATCTGGCTACTCAAACTCACGCACCTGCGAGATTGGTCTTACCGCCAATAGCGGTGTGTCATACAAATCCATCGCCTATCTGGTGGATGAAGTCACAACTCCGAAAAAATAATCGTCATCACATTATATTATATGTCAGAAACCAAACCTAAAAAACAGCGTCTGCTTGCCCTGGATATCCTGCGCGGTATCACAATTGCGGGCATGATTCTGGTAAATAATCCCGGCTCGTGGGGACATATATATCCGCCGTTGGCTCACGCCTCGTGGAACGGACTTACTCCCACAGACCTCGTGTTCCCATTCTTTATGTTCATCATGGGTATCTCAACCTATTTCTCGCTGCGTGGCTACAATTTCGAGCTTACCGCACGCACAGGGTGGAAGATACTGCGCCGCACGGTGGTGATATTCTTCATCGGATTCGCTATCGTATGGTTTGGCCGCATACTGCGCGGTGCGCTGAGCGACGGCCCGATATGGGATTATATGTTTGATTTCAGCACTATACGAATACTGGGCGTGATGCCCCGTCTGGCTATATGCTACGGTGTAGGCTCGCTGTGCGCGCTGCTCATCAAGGGCCGCAAGCTGTGGTGGTTTACCGGCGGGTTGCTGGTGCTATATTCAATTCTGCTTATCACCGGCAACGGATTTGAGTTTGCCGACAGCAATGTGATCTCTATCATAGACCACAAAGTGCTGGGGGCCGACCACATGTATGCCGACACCATTGACGGCGTAACTCTGAAATTCGATCCCGAAGGACTGCTGAGCACCCTACCCTCGATAGCACACATGCTCATAGGCTTTATCTGCGGCGGCCTGATAATGTCGACACGCGATAACAACCTGCGTATAAACTATCTGTTTATCGTAGGTGTGATACTCACCTTCAGCGGATTCCTGCTTGATTACGGTATGCCTATCAACAAAAAAATCTGGTCGCCGTCGTTTGTGCTCACCACCTGCGGTCTGGCGTCGTCGTTCCTTGGCTTCCTTATCTGGGTGATTGACATCCGGGGGCATAAGCGTTGGTGTCGCTTCTTCGAGGTGTTTGGCATCAACCCCCTCTTCCTCTACTGCCTGGGCGCGGTGCTCAGCATCGTGATCGGCACAGTGCAGATCGGCGGAAAATCAATCAAAGGCATCGTTTACACAGATTGGCTTGTGCCGATGTGTGGCGACGACACCCTGGCATCGCTTGTATTCGCAATTCTATTTGTATTAGTCAACTGGCTTATCGGCCTTATTCTGTATAATAAAAAAATATATATAAAGATATGATTCTCGTAGCTGACTGTGGTAGCACCAAGATAGACTGGTGTCTGCTCAACGACGGCAAAGTCGAAAAACAAGTATTCACAATGGGCATGAACGCTGTCATGCTCACCGAAGAGGAAATACGCCAGCGCATAGCCGACGAACTCGTAGACGAATTATCGGGATACGACGTTACAGAAGTGTATTTCTACGGCGCCGGCTGCATCTCGCCCGAGGTGTGTGGCAATGTGGAACGCGCCATCCGCGCCAATTTCCCCCAAGCCGGCACAGTGGAGGTGCATACCGATCTGCTCGCTGCCGCCCGCGCCCTCTGCGGTCATGAAGCCGGTATCGCCTGCATCATGGGCACAGGCTCAAATTCCTGCTACTACGACGGCCAGGACATCGTGGAAAATGTGTCGCCGTTAGGTTACATTCTCGGTGATGAAGGCTCGGGTGCCGTGCTTGGCAAAATCCTGCTGGGCGATGTGCTCAAAAATCAGCTGCCCGAAGACCTCTGCGCCAAATTCCTCGACCAGTTTGAGCTTGACCGCCTCACTATCATCCGTCGCGTGTATAAAGAACCCCAGGGCAACCGATTCCTGGCCTCAGTGACCCCCTTCCTTATCCAGAACATCGACCGCCCCGAGATCCACGCTCTGGTGCTCAACGCATTCAAGGCATTCTTTGTGCGCAACATCGCCCAGTATCCCGCATACCGCGAACTCAGCGTCAATTTCATCGGCTCTATCGCCTACTACTATCACGCTGTGCTCACCGAAGCCGCTGAAGCCTGCGGCTGCCGCGTAGGTCAGATCGTGAAATCGCCTATGGAAGGCCTTATCAAATTCCACACAGCTTAATCAATACACAAACCAATCTATAACATTTCAACTATGGCATTCGAAAAAATCAGCGAAAAGCCCTCTCTCTACGATAATCTCGAAAAAAAGAGCGTAGGTGAAATCCTGCGCGATATCAACAACGAAGACAAAAAGGTTGCCTTTGCTGTCGAGAAAGCCATCCCTCAGATCGAAAAACTCGTTACCGAAATCGTGTCCCGCATGAAGCGCGGCGGCCGTATATTCTATATGGGTGCCGGCACATCGGGTCGCCTGGGCGTACTGGATGCTTCAGAAATTCCTCCTACATTCGGTATGGATCCCTCGTGGGTAATCGGCCTGATCGCAGGCGGCGATCACGCCCTGCGCAACGCCGTTGAAAACGCCGAGGACGACACTCACCAGGGTTGGAACGACCTGCAGCCCTTCGGTATCAATGACAAGGATACTGTGATCGGTATCGCCGCATCGGGCACCACCCCATACGTGATCGGTGCGCTCAAGGATTGCCGCGAACACGGCATCCTCACCGCTGCAATCACCTCAAACCCCGATGCTCCCGTGAGCGAAGCCGCCGATATCGCTATCGAGATGGTGGTAGGTCCAGAATATGTGACCGGTTCGTCGCGCATGAAATCAGGCACAGGTCAGAAGATGATCTGCAATATGATCACTACATCTGTTATGATCCAGATGGGTCGCGTCAAGGGCAACAAGATGGTGAATATGCAGCTCACCAACGCCAAACTGGTAGACCGCGGCACCCGCATGGTGGTAGACGAACTCGGCCTGCCCTACGAGGAAGCCAAACGCCTGCTGCTGCTTCACGGTTCGGTGAAAAACGCCGTAGACGCATACCGCGAAGATCAAAAAGCCTGATAGCCATGATGCGCCAATGTTACAAATCGCTCATCGCATTATTCGCTGTAATAATGATGACTATGAGTGCATACGCTGATAACGAACTCTATGGCCAGCGCGCCACACTATTTGAGCTGCTGCCCGTCGACTCTACCAAGATAGTTTTCCTGGGCAACAGTCTGACACACGGATGTGAATGGCACGAACTGCTGAACAATCCCAACGCCATCAACCGCGGAATCGTGGGTGATGTGATTGAGGGTGTTCAGAACCGCCTGCAGCCCATCCTTGACGGCAAACCTGCCAAGATATTCCTGATGATAGGTGCAAACGACGTGAGCCACGACCTCACAGCCGACTCAATTGCCACGGCTACCGTAGCACTGGTGAAGCGCATCCGTGAAGCCACTCCCGACACCGAGCTTTACTTCCAGTCGATGTTGCCCATCAACAACTCATTCGGCCGCTACAAACTTATGATCGGCAAGGAGCAGACCATCCGCGACATCAACGCGCTGGTGCGTCCGCAAGTGGAGGCCCTTGGTGCCACATGGATTGAGCTGCACAGCCTTCTGACCGACGAAGAGGGCAACCTGCGCAAGGAATATACCAACGACGGACTGCACCTGACGGGTCCCGCATACCTGATATGGCGCGATGCCGTCCTCCCCTACGTGAATAAATAATCTATACCTATCCTAAAACGCCGAGCCGGGCACGACGTGAGTCGCGGCCCGGCTCATATTTTTAACTCGCCTTTTATCCGCCGTAGGCGCTCTCGATCAGTATTTTGGGGTTGTTATAGAATGAGGGGCTGAGGAGCTGGGGAATGGTGGTTTTGGCATTGGCTTCGAGGTACGACACTATAATGCAATACCCAATGTAGCGCCCTACCCGTCCGGGAGAGTATGGCGAGAGGATTGTTGTGGCCGGCGCCGGTGCCATCAGTTTATCCATCACATCTTCCGATGTGCTGTATATTAACTTTTTATTAGTCATCTCGTTCCATAGGCTGCCTTGATTTTCATCGAGCCATTGCAGCTGCTCGGTGGTATAGCCCAGGGCACCTTGCAAGGAGCCGTCGGGCACCATTTTTATTTTGGCAAGAGTGAGCGCTCCCTCGTAAACCATGCGCGAGAGGATAGTGGACGAGTCGTTTTTTTCGTATGGGTAACGGTTGGCCACCATCGCCTCGGCCATATCGTAAGGTAGGCGCTGGGGCGTCTTGCCCATACGCAGGTATTCAGGCAAGCCTTGATACCCCTGGAAATCACGGCCGAGATAATGGTTGAGGGCAATGAGCATCGTGGTGTCATTGAACACTATAGATTTCTGTAATCCCCATACCACTGCCACATACTGGCGCGACGGAAGATCGAGCTGCTCAACTTTTGCTTTCTGAAGCAACCAAGAAATCATATTTTCAATCTCAGACACATTGGGGTACACTTTGCGAACCTCGGGCGTGAAGGCCTCAACCACGCGGCTTTGCGACCAGCGTTCCACAATGGAATCAGTGACAGAATCGCATCCAAGCACTTGCATAAATGCACGGATTGCCACGCTATCGGTGCGCATCACGGAATCGCGACGCAATGAATCCATCGAATCAAAATCGGCAAGAGTGGTGTAGAGTGGCACTACCTTAGTGGGTGTTACAGTCACCTTATGACACGAAGTGGCTCCAAGCACGGCAGCGCATGATATGATTCCGGCTAATAGTTTTTTCATTTTCAGGGGTGTGTGAATTAGATGTTATGCAATATAAATAACGTGTGAGCGGGCGGGTTTGTTAGACGTTAGGGCTATAAAATTGGCAAGATTGGTGAATTCTTGACTGTGAAAGTGCGAAGTTATAAATTTTTTCAGTAATTTTGTAGCGTATGAGCCTAAAAAAATACATACTTGCGCTGTGTGTGGCCTGCGGATGCTTGTCGGCGGGTGCGTTCACCATTGTTATCGACCCCGGTCACGGTGGCAAAGACTATGGTTGCGTGGGCAAGCTCACCAATGAAAAAACTATCGTGCTTGATGTATCGAAGCGCCTGGGCAAGATTCTGACAGATGAACACCCCGAAATCAAACAAGTGTTCACACGTTCAGACGATCGTTTTGTGTCGCTCAACGACCGTGCACGTATAGCTAACAAAGCTAATGCCGATATTTTTGTGTCGATTCACGTAAATTCGATCGACAAAAAGACCCGCGGACGCGAGGCGGTGCATGGTGCATCGGTCTACACTTTAGGGTTGCATCGTTCAGACGACAATCTGGAAGTGGCGATGCGCGAGAATAGCGTGATTGAACTCGAACAGGACTATACCGAAACATATCAGGGCTTTGACCCTACATCATCGGAGTCTTATATTTTGTTTGAACTGGTGCAGAACAGTCATCTGCAACAATCCATCGAACTGGCCGACGGCATCCAGCGTCAACTGGTCACCACCGGTAAACGTGCCGATAAAAATGTGCGTCAAAGCGGATTTCTGGTGCTCCGGGCCACATCAATGCCGGCAGTGCTGGTGGAACTGGACTTTATCTGTAATCCCGAAGCTGAGCGTTTTCTGGCATCCGAGCAAGGACGCCAGGCAATGGCACGCTCGATAGCCAACGCCGTAGGTGATTACTACGCACACCGTCAGGCTGAAAAACAGCAACTCCAGGCTCAAAGCTCCGCGGCTGCCAAAACCGCGGCCAATGCTAACACACCGGAATATATAGTGACTGCACCTGAAGGCACACCTGAAATTGACTCTCCAACATTCAAAACGCTCAAAGATGCTAAAAAATTTCTGCCCAAAGCGAAACAATACAATCCTCAGGCGTTTATTAAAAAGATAGGCGATGAATAAATTCCATAACGATGCTCATCGCTCATAAAAATTACTCACCACATAAGCTAACCAGCAAACACCCCTATGAAGAAAATTTTTCGTAAAGAAGTGCTTATCGGCCTGATCGTGCTGCTCGCAGGCGCAATTTTGATAGTAGGTATCGACTTCCTGAAGGGAATCAATATATTTAAAGGCGACAACTATTATTATGTAAGCTATACCAATGTGCAGGGCCTGGCTCAGAGTGCCCCGGTGACTGTGAATGGCTTCAAGGTGGGTTTGGTGCGCGAAATTGAATACGAATACGACAATCCCGGACACGTGAAAGTTGAACTTTCGCTTGACCGCCACCTGGTGGTGCCCCACGGCACTAAAGCTGTGCTTGCCACCGACCTGCTGGGCACAGCATCCGTAGCTCTTGAAATGGGCACTTCGCCCGAACATTATAAAGTGGGCGACACCCTGGAAGGTGTAGTGCCTAAGGGAATGATGGATAATGTGACAGAAAATCTGCTGCCGTCGCTCTCGGGAATTTTCCCGAAGGTGGATACGCTCCTCACAGCCATCAACGCCCTGGTAGCATCGCCCGAACTGGCTATGAGCATCAAACGCCTTGATGCAATTACCGCCAACCTTGAAGGCACCACCCGCCAGCTCAACGCCCTGATGGCTACTCTGCCCCCGGTGATGAAGAACGTGAACACCATCACCACCGACTTGTCTACATCCACTGCCGACCTCAATGCAGTGACAGCAAAACTGGCTCAGGTGCCTGTGGATTCTATTGCCGACAATCTCAATGCCATAACCCTTAACCTGCAACAGCTGTCGGCACAGCTCAACGACCCCAATTCAACAATCGGACTGCTGACTCACGACCCTGCGCTGTATCAGAACCTGAACTCCACCGTAGCATCGCTTGACTCACTCTTTGTAGACATCAAGCGCAATCCCAAACGCTATATCAGCATCAAGCTGCTTTAAAAGCTGATGCCTCCATACCAATATCGAGAGCACTGCCCCAAGGGGTAGTGCTCTCTCTTTTTGACTGACAGTTGCTTATTTAAAATGATTTTAAATAGCGAATTTAGCACTATCACACTAATATTCAGCAATGAACCTGACATAGAAACAAAATACCGTCTCGCTACCGCATAGATTCATCTTGCATATTTTATTTATTTTCAAGACATTAATCACAACTATTTAAAGTGTTGATTAAACTAAACTTTTAAAGCGCTGTAACTTGCTGAAAACTATACAATTGTATTTCTCCTGAAATTTCCAATAGAATTTTCATTTTATTTATTCAAAAAAAATTCGGAAATTTGTAGACCCGAAAACAACATTAGACCAATCTCAAATACCTTCTCAACCTCTCAAATGGCACTCTCTCATCTGGAACTCTGGAATCAATGCCGTCAAGTCATTGCCGATAACCTCTCCACGCAGCAGTTTACCGCGTGGTTTAGCGATGTGCACTCCGTAAGCTTCAACAACGGAGAACTGCGCCTCAGTGTCCCCTCCCCCTATTTTTCGGAGCAGCTGGAGGAGCGTTTCGCATCGATTATCAACGCTGCTATTAAAAAGGTATATGGAACGGGGATTGAAGTGGTGTTTATGTTCAATCAGGTTTCGGGTCAACCTGAGTCGAAGGTGGAAGTACACAACTCCAAGCCGTCGGCTACCATTATGAACGAAATCAAGGCACCGATAGCAAATCCGTTTGCCGAGACCACTGCCCAGCCATTTCGTTCGCAGCTCAATGCGCTCTATAATTTCGAGAACTATTGTATCGGTCAATCAAATCGTGTGGCCTATACCATAGCCGAAAGTATAGCAAACGACCCGTCGAACAAGACTTTCAACCCCTTGTTTGTGTTCGGCCCCACCGGTGTGGGCAAAACCCACCTGATTCAGGCAATCGGCGTGCGCATCAAGGAGCGCAACCCGCAGGCACGTGTGCTTTATGTAACCGCGCGCCTCTTCCAGGCATACTATACTGCCGCCAACCATAAGGGTCATATCAACGACTTCTTTAAATTCTATCAGTCGATCGACACCCTTATTATAGATGATGTGCAGGACATAGCGGGCAATCCCGGCACCCAGAACACATTCTTCCATATCTTCAACCAGTTGCACCAGAATAATCGCCAGATCATTCTGTCGAGCGACTGCGCACCCTCTGAGATGGAAGGATTTGAAGCACGCTTGCTCAACCGTTTCAAATGGGGAGCATCGGCAGCCCTCGAAAAGCCCGATCTGGAACTGCGCCGTCAGGTGCTTCGTCGCAAATCGCAAACCGATGGCCTCGAACTCCCCGAGGACGTAATCGAATATGTAGCGGCTAATGTCACCGATTCAATCCGCGAACTTGAAGGCGTTGTGGCTTCGCTTGTGGCGCACGCAACCGTGCTCAACTGCGAGATTACACTTGATTTCGCACGCCCCGTGGTGGCCAATGCCGTGCGTATCCGCCGCTCACAGGTCAATTTCGAGATGATATCAGAAGCTGTTGCATCATATTTCAAGATCAATCCTGATATCATTTTCACCAAGACACGCAAACGCGAAATATCTGATGCCCGCCAGATGATAATGTATTTGTCAAAAAAGCTGGCCGGGATGTCGTTCAAAAGCATCGGCAACAAGCTTGGCCGCACACACGCCACCGTGCTTTATGCGTGCAACAATATCGATGAGCGTTTGCCCATAGACAAAGATCTGCGCACAGCCGTAGATGCCATAACCGAAATTATCCGCAGCTGATCGGGAAAATCGATTGGCTGATTTTGCTGATTTTTGGAGTTTTAGGCTTCAAAAATGGCAGAATTCCAAAAAATATGTCGTACAACATATAAAAAAAGTTGCAACGCCGGAAAAAAAGCCCGAACTTTGCAACGCAAACCTAAAAACAATCTTTTTTACCTTAGAAATTGTACCTATTGGAAACCCATAAGAAGAGCCCCCGTGAGGAGGCTCTTTTTATATTATATATATTACAGAAATACATCGAATCGTGATTCTGTCCCCCCTGTGGCGCATGCCATCCGGTGCGTACCCAACACCGCGGAGCGCGCAGCGACGTGGCACCGGGTCCATTCAGCAAAACATTTCAACGTATTATATTGACTACTAACGTTTTGTAGGGACGCAAAAATTTTTGCGTCCTCTGCCGGACGGCCAAGTTGCGTCTCAACATCCCGCGCACCTGACACAGCGGAGCAGCGTCAGTCCACTGGACGGTAAACCCATCCGGACGTGGACGCAAAAATTTTTGCGTCCCTACAAATATTTGTAAATCAATGTAATATATAATAAAAATGGGATGCGGTGAGCCAACCGGTGCGGGTCCGACACCAC
>CAZHDH010000031.1:0-25677 GCA_964531245.1 uncultured Bacteroides sp.
CGGCGGTTGGCCACCAGCAGACGTTTATCTGCCTGATGACCGAAAACGTTTCTTATCACTTCGTCGCGCCATCGCATAAGGGTGGGAATAGCCTTAATTTCTTTGAGTTCTATCATTTGTACACGCCCTCTTTCAGCACCTTTGGCAGCGCCTTCATATCTATCTTGCCACGATGAGTGAGCGGCAGTTTGGACAACTCAACAAAAAATTCTGGTACCATAAAATCGGTCAGCTTTGACTTCAGATACTCCTTGACATCATGCAATGAGAATCCGCTCTGAGGCACTATATAAGCCACAAGATAGTGCAACCCGGATTCATCAAGGAACGCACGCACAATGCCGCGCTCCACTTCGGGATACTCGTTGAGCACGTTTTCCACTTCCTCGGGCTCCACGCGCTTACCCAAAATCATCACCTGCTCATCGCGCCGATGCAAGAATGCCATATTGCCGTCGGGCATCACATAACCGAGATCACCGCTGCGATACAGACGAGTGCCATCGGGAAGGGTCACAAAATTTTCCTGTTCGGGCGGATTTCCAAGATAACCGCGATTTACGCCCTCGCCGAAAATGCAGATTTCACCCACTTCGCCTTTCGGCACTTCCCTGAGATTTCTGTCAAGTATCTTGACCTCAACACCTTTTATAGCCTTACCGATCGGGAAAGTACCATCGTCAAGCGGCCGGGCATTATCAACTCTGTAATAGTTGGAACAAACGCAGGTTTCCGACGGCCCGTAAGTATTATATATACGCACTCCCCTACCACGTAAATTGGTGATATAGCTTGCTCGTATCACATCACCTCCGCTAACGATCAGAGACACTGTTTCGGGAAGCAATTCGGGGCGTTTGTTTATGTCGGCTATAAGATACGGGAAACCGTCGATAATTGTAACTTTATGTCGCGAGCAGAAATCCATCAATCCTTTAAGCGAACCGTTGTGCACCTCGTCGGTAGGAATAGCCAGCGTAGCTCCGTTTAATAGAGTGGTGAACACCTCCTCCACAAATATATCAAACGAACATACAGAGTATTGAAGCATAACGTCGCCCGGACCCGTGTGCATCTCTGCCTCAAAAGCCTCACAATAGTTCACCACCGAATGATTTTCCTGAATCACCCCTTTGGGTTTTCCGGTAGTGCCGGAGGTGTATAGGATATATGCCACGCCATCGGGCGATGACCGGTCGTCATACTTCATGCTCGCGGGCGCAAGGTTCTCACAAAATTCATCTGTAATTACCAATTTGACACCCGCGGTCTTCATCATATAGTCAATGCGATCTTTGGGCAGCGAGGGTTCTGCCGGCACGTATGCCGCCCCGCTTTTAAGCACAGCGAGCATAGCTGCTATCTGCTCGGCGCCGTGATGCATTACGATTCCGACAAAGGCGGGTTTCTGCTCATAGAACTTAGCGAGAATTGAATCTGTCATTGCATCAAGCTGCAAATAACTGATTGTACGGCCATCCTCAACAATGGCTGCGCTATCCGGATACTTCTGCACCATATCCTTGAAGCGGGAATATATTGTACGTTTACTCATCTGTGTTTCAATTAATATCTGATAATAAAAGGAATTAACAAGATATATTGTTCAATGCGAGGTTTATAGCAAACGCCTGTAACGAAATCAAAATCAGTATATTTTCACCGCCGGATCTCTTAAATCAGAGCAAAGCAGAATGGCGTTTTTTTGCCATTTTGCCGCTTTTTTCGTATCTTTGCCACGATAAATCTTTTTTCAAATGAAGAAAATACTTTTAGCTGCTTTTGCCTCTATGACTCTGATTGGCAATGCGGGCGCTGTGGAAGCGCCCAAGGGCGTCGACCGCTCTAATCTGGACGAATCGGTAGCTCCCGGCACCGATTTCTATGAATACGCCTGTGGCGGATGGATGAAAGCCAATCCCCTGAGCGATGAATTCTCTCGTTACGGCACTTTCGACCAGCTTGGCGAACTTAACCGTCAGCAGGTGCGCGACCTCGTCACAGGGCTTGACGCTGCCTCCACAGTTCCAGGCTCGAACGCCCGCAAGATAGCTGACCTCTATGCTATGGGTATGGACGAAGCCCGCCTGAACGCCGAGGGCGCCAAAGCCGTACAAGCCGACCTTGCCAAAATCAACGCTGCATCTGCCGCCGATATACCCGTGCTGATGGCCACTATCCCCGGCATTGATGCTTTCTTTGGCACTTACGTTGAAGCCGATATGCTCGACGTAAACCGCAATGCTATGTATTGGAATCAGGGTGGCCTGGGTCTGGGCGACCGCGACTATTATCTGGAAGACTCAGAAAACGCTCGCGACATCCGTCAGGCTTATCTCAAATACCTTACCGGAATTGCCCGTCTGGCCGGTTATACCGAGGCCGACGCATCCGTACTCGCAGGAAATGCGCTGGCTATCGAGACCGAACTGGCCCAAGCCGCTATGACCCGCGAGGAGCTGCGCGATCCCGCCGCCTCTTATAATCCCACTCCTATGGCTGAAATCGCCAAGGAATATCCCGCTGTCAACCTTCCGGCATATTATAATGCGCTTGGCGTACAGGGCGTTGACACCCTCATCGTGGGGCAACCCAAATCGCTCGCCAAAGTCAACGAAATTCTGGCCAACAAGCCCGTCAAAATGCTCCGCGACTACTTGGCGGCCGGCTACCTCAGCTCTGCGGCACCTTTCCTGAGCGACGATTTTGTCAACGCTTCATTCGCCCTGCAGCAAGTAATGTCAGGCGTAAAGGAGCAGCAGCCCCGCTGGAAACGCGCCCTTTCTGTGCCCAACGGTATGATGGGCGAAGCCGTGGGCGAACTCTATGTTGAAAAATACTTCCCCCCGAGGGCCAAAGCGCAGATGCTGGATCTCGTAGGCAACCTCAAGACTGCCCTGGGTCAGCACATTGAAAACCTAAACTGGATGAGCGACGAGACAAAGGCCAAAGCCCTTGAAAAACTCAGCACATTTGTTGTAAAGATCGGCTACCCCGACACATGGCGCGACTATTCCGGCCTGAACGTCGACCCGGCGCTCCCCTACTGGACCAACGTGCAGAATGCCGTGGTATTCAACAACCGCTATAATCTTGACGACTTCGGCAAACCCGTCGACAAGACTCGCTGGTACATGAGCCCCCAGACCGTCAACGCCTACTATAACCCCACCACTAACGAAATCTGCTTCCCCGCGGGCATCCTCCAGCTCCCATTCTTCAATCCCGATGCAGATGCAGCCGAAAACTATGGTGCTATCGGCGTGGTAATCGGCCACGAAATGACTCACGGTTTCGACGACCAGGGCCGTCAGTTTGATAAGGACGGTAATTTCTCAAACTGGTGGACTGATGCCGATGCCGAAGCCTTCACCAAACTTGCCGACGGCCTTGTGGCTCAGTTTGACGCTATTGAGGTGGCTCCCGGTGTGCACGCCAACGGCCGATTCACTCTGGGCGAAAACATTGCCGACCAGGGCGGTCTGCGAGTGGCATACACCGCTTATCATAACGCACTGGGCAAGGATAATCCCGGTGAAGTGATCGACGGCTTCACCCCCGACCAGCGTTTCTATCTGGCATACGCCAACGTATGGGCAGGCAACGTGCGCGACGAAGAAATCCTTAAACGCACCAAAACCGACCCTCACTCACTTGGCCGCTGGCGTGTGAACGCTTCCCTGCGCAATATCGAACCCTTCTTCCGCGCGTTCAACATCAAGGAGGGCGACGCTATGTATCGCCCCGAATCAGAGCGCGTTGTAATCTGGTAACATCCAATCCGTTAGCAGCCGTAAAGCCAACTTTCTGCCGCAAAGCTATTGCAGAAACGAAAAAAAATGCGTACCTTTGCAGCTGCTAACGCAATCGGGGTGTAGCACAGTTGGTTAGCGCGCCACGTTCGGGACGTGGAGGTCGGAAGTTCGAGTCTTCTCACCCCGACAAATAGGCTGTAGGTCTGCGACTTACAGCCTATTTTTGAATTTTCACTTTTTCGACGAGTCAATATCCGGTCTTTATACATTTCTTGCTTTTAACGTCTTTTGAAGGTTTGGAGATTGACGTTTGAAAAAAAGTTGCTACCTTTGTAGATTATTATTCGGACTCCCGTCCGGCCAATCACACTTTCTTGAGAAAACTCCTTCTATATATTATATGTGTACTGGCGGCCTTGGCCGGGTTTGCTGCGGCCGATGTCGGGACTGCTCCTGACGAGGCGGCTTTTCCCGTGCAGGATAGCTCTGCTATTGCCTCTGCCGTGGCCGATTCTGCCGTACCCGCATATATCGCAGTATCTGAAAGTGCTGCCGTGGGGTTTCCTCTCATTGATTCTCTGCCGGAGTTCCCGCTGGATTCTGTTCCGGCAGCCGTGGAGATTGACACTTTTGTGCCACGCCTGCGCCCGGTGCTTGATAAAGTGGATCTTGATGCTCCGGTCGACTTCACTTCGTCTGACTCCATGATCATTGTCCGTCGTGATTCGGCCTATATGTATGGCAACGGATCGGTGAAATACGGCGACCTTAAACTCCAGGCTGCGAATATCCAGCTTGATCTGAATACATCCACAGTGTACGCTGTGGGTGTACCCGATTCAACCGGCACCATTACCGGTCGCCCCGTCTTCGATGAAAAAGACAGCGAATACGAGGCCGAAACCATGCACTATAATTTCAACACCCGTAAGGGCTTGATTACCAACGTTGTGACCCAGCAGGGCGAGGGCTACCTGACCGGTGGCGTCACCAAAAAGGACGAAAACGACGAATACTACATTGAAAACGGCCGATACACCACCTGCGACGATCACGACTGCCCTCACTTCTATTTCAACATCACCCGTGGCAAGATGCGTCCCGGGCGCGATGTTGTCACCGGTCCGGTATACATGGTGCTGGCCGGGCTCCCGCTCCCTCTGGCAGTGCCTTTCGGCTATTTTCCCTTCAACGATTCGTACGCTTCGGGGATCATTTTCCCCTCGTTCGGCGACGATTACCAAAAAGGATTCTACCTGCGCGACGGCGGTTATTATTTCGCCATCAACGACAAGATCGATCTGGCCCTGCGCGGCGAGCTGTACACCAAAGGCTCTTGGGGTGTGAACGCTCAAAGCACATACTCCAAACGATATAAGTTCAACGGCTCCTTCCAGCTTTCATACCTCAAAACCATTCTCGGCGAAAAGGGCTCCCCCGACTACTCTTCGCAGACCAACTTCCAGGTGCTTTGGTCGCACTCCCAGGATGCCAAGGCAAATCCAAATATGAATCTATCGGCCTCGGTCAACTTCACCACCTCGGGATATTCACGCAACGACCTTAACTCTTACTATTCACCCTCGTTCACCGAAAACACCAAGAGTTCATCGGTCAACCTCACCTATCGCTTCCCCAACAGCAAATGGAGCCTGAGCACCACTCTCAACATCAGCCAGCGTACTCAAGACTCCACCCTGGCCGTTTCGTTCCCCAACTTCACGCTCACAATGAGCCAGCTGGCTCCGTTCAAGCGCAAGAAAGCCCGCGGAGCCGAGCGTTGGTACGAGAAAATCAAACTATCCTACTCCGGACAGTTCCAAAATTCGCTTACCGCCAAGCAAAACGAATTTTTCAAGAAAAGCCTCATAAAGGATTGGCGCAACGGTATGCGTCACAGTGTGCCCATCTCGGCCACCTTCAACGCCTTCAACTATATCAATATCACCCCCTCGATCAACCTCACCGACCGTATGTACACCAACAAAGTGCGACGCCATTGGGATCCCGACCTGGGAATCGAGGTTGCCGATACTACCTATAGCCTTTATAACGTTTACGACTTCCAGGCATCCCTGAGCCTTGATACCAAGATCTACGGCTTCTGGCGACCAATCGGATTCCTTGCCAAAAAGGTGAGTATGATTCGCCACGTGATGACTCCTACAATCAGCCTCAACGGTGCACCTGACTTCGGCTCACCCTTCTTCGGCTATTACGACACATACGAATACCTTGACAACCAGGGCAATCCCCAGCAGCGCACATATTCCATGTTCCCCAATGCGCTATTCGGTGTGCCGAGTCAGGGTCGCAACGGTTCGGTTACATTCAACCTTGCCAACAATCTTGAAATGAAGGTGAAATCGTCTAACGACTCTGTACCCGAAAAGAAGATTTCGCTCATCGAAAACCTTAGCATCGGCGAAAGCTACAACTTTGCGGCCGACTCGCTCAACTGGTCTGACATCAGCACCTCCATCCTGCTCCGACTCACCCGCGGCTTCAACCTTAACCTGTCTGCCTCGTGGGACGTTTACACATATCAGCTCAACGAATACGGCAATCCGGTGCGTGTCAACATTCCCCGCTGGAAGGCCGGCAAGGGGCTTGGCCGCCTGCGCAACACGGGCACATCATTCTCCTACACGTTCAACAACGACACCTTCAAGCGTAAGAATAAGCGACAGAATGCCCCCGACAATAATTCCGCCGACGAAAATTTCGACGGCCCGAACCCCGCCGACCTCGACAACCCTGACGACGATACCGGCACCGCTGAAGTGTCGGCCGACGGCTATGTGCCCTGGCAGGTGCCGTGGAGCCTTACGGTCAATTATTCCATTGCTTACGCTTACGGATCGTTCAACAAGGAAAAACTTGAATACGACCCGCGTATCACCCAGAACCTCAGTTTCTCGGGATCAATCCGGCCTACAAAAAACTGGAATTTCAGCTTTACGGCGTCATATAATTTCGACACCAAAAAACTCGCGTATATGAATTGCAACATATCCCGCGACCTACACTGCTTTACGATGCGCGCATCATTCGTACCCGTCGGCCCATACAAAAGCTATACTTTCAACATCGCCGTCAAGAGCTCTCTGCTCTCCGACCTCAAATACGATAAACGCTCATCGGTGGCCAATGGCATCCAATGGTATTAACCTAAATAGAACTATGCAACTCTCCGAAAATAGAGATACCCTTACGGCCACATTTCATCTCACTGCCGGCCAGACCGACCTCTTTGGCCGTATGCCCGTGACCCTGATAGCCTCACGTGCCATCGAGCTGGCCACCGAAGCAGCCAACCTTCTTGGGATAGGATATTCAACCCTTGCCAATCACGGTATGGCATGGGTGCTCGCGCGTATGACTATCGAGATGATTCGTTACCCGAAAATCAACGAATATTATACGATGTCTACATGGATCGAGGGCTATAACCGTTTTTTCAGCGACCGCTGTTTTGTGATGACCGATGCCGACGGCAATCCCTTGGCCCACATACGCTCGGTATGGGTGGCTATCGACATTAAAAAACGCACGATGGCCGACCTCTCTGCCATTGAATCCACCCTGTTTCCTATCGCCAACCGGGAATGTCCGGTGGCTAAATGCCGCACCCCGCTCATAGCCCGCGATGCCCACACCCGGGGTGAGCAATATACCTTCCGCTTCTGTGATCTGGACTTCAACGGCCACGTCAATACCTTGCGATACCTTGATCTGGTGCTCAATCAACACACACCCGATTGGTATCGCGACCACACCCTGTGGCGCCTCGAAGCATCCTTCGACCACGAATGCCATTATGACGAAACAGTAGACGTAGTGACAGGCCCGGGAGCGCGTGATGCACGCTCCGCCGTTACTGAAATCCGTCGCGACGGGCGTATGGCCGTATCGGTTGCCCTCACACCTTTTTGAGTGAACATTTCAGCGTGTTAATTGTCTTATAATTAGTAGATAATTATAAAAGACAAGACCTATGACACGCAAACAAGCAAACACAGCAATCGGCACATTAGGCTGCATCGTAGTAGCCCTCATTATAGCTGTAATAAGTATCCTCAGTTTCAACACCGCCACCCAGCCCCTGCGCGTAGGCGGCTATGAAAGTGCCCAGACCCTGAAAGTACAACCCTCACAACAATTCAAAGCCTACTCCATTGCATCGGCCCTGAGCCTTAACAACTCCCCCTTCTCTCCGGAAGCTGCATTCTGATCACAATCTCAATCCGGATACAAAAAGCGCGCCCCCACTGCGGCGCGCTTTTTGTATCTGAAAATTATTTTTGTATTATTTTGGGATATATGGAAATATTTCTGTAATTTTGCATTGCCTAACCGCGATATGCGGCAATGACCTTACTACATTAAAATTCTATCTATCCCTAAATCATATACTGATTATGTCTAAAGTTTCTGTAATCGGCGCCGGCAACGTAGGCGCTACTTGTGCAAACGTTCTGGTTACCAATCAGGTGGCCGACGAAGTCGTTCTCCTCGACATCAAAGAAGGTGTGGCTGAAGGTAAGGCCATGGACATCATGCAGACTGCTTCCATCCTCAACCTCAACACCCGTCTCTACGGCGTTACCAACGATTATGCCATGACCGAAGGCAGCGACGTGGTGGTTATCACTTCAGGTATCCCCCGCAAGCCCGGTATGACTCGCGAAGAGCTCATCGGTGTAAACGCCGGGATCGTTAAGTCGGTTATGGACAATGTGCTCAAGCACTCTCCCAACGCTGTAATCGTGTGCGTTTCCAACCCTATGGACACTATGACCTACCTGATCCACAAAACTTCAGGTCTGCCCAAAAACCGTATCATCGGTATGGGTGGCGCTCTCGATAGCTCTCGCTTCAAATATTTCCTCAGCCTGGCTCTGGGTGCCAACGCTACCGAAGTTGAAGGCATCGTAATCGGTGGTCACGGCGACACCACTATGATTCCCCTCACTCGCTACGCTGCTTATCGCGGTGTGCCCGTTACCAACTACCTGGCTGCCGAACAGCTCGAAAAAGTGGCTGCCGACACTATGGTTGGCGGTGCTACTCTCACCAAGCTTCTGGGCACTTCTGCATGGTATGCTCCCGGTGCTGCCGCCGCTCAGGTTGCTGCCGCTGTTATCCACGACCAGAAGAAACTCATCAGCTGCTCTGCTCTGCTCGATGGCGAATACGGTCAGAAAGACCTCTGCATCGGCGTTCCCTGTATCCTGGGTAAGGGCGGTATCGAAAAAATCGTTGAATTCGACCTCAACGACGCTGAAAAAGCTGCCTTCGCCAAGAGCGCTGAAGCCGTTCACAAAACCAACGACGCTCTGGCTTCTGCTCTCTAATAGAGTTGAAACGACATCATACAATACGCCCCACCGCTCCGCGCGGTGCGGGCGTTTTTTCAATTCGAGCCTAATCGAGCATCAGGCTGATAAATGGCCTATTTGTCGGCAATCCGAACACATCACCTATCTTTGGGGTAGAAAAAAGAATCCGGCATAGCACATCCACGCTCACATCCAGCGTTATTCGCCGCTGAGTTTCAGCAACTTTATCGCATTGCCCGCGGTGAAGGATATACACACCGTCATTCGACGTCAGCAGCTTGTCATGTACCCTGATTACCTGCTCCACCTCTGGATGCGCCTCGGCTACGCGTCTTAACACTTGCTCCACATTTAATATACGCGCCATTCCGCGGCTGCGAAGCTCGGCCTTGCGTCCCTGGGGCACAGCGCGCACCAGCACGGTGCGGTCGGGCGACACGCCACGCATCGCGTTCATCACTGCCTCGCGCGCTGTGTCATCAGTTGCCAATACATCAAGCACATGCACTTCGGTATCGGTAAGCTCAAAGAAAATCATCGCCCGGCTGCCTTCGGCATTTTCCACTGCCATAGCCCGTCCGTCGCTTAAAGCAAGGTCGGTAAGTATATTTTCGAAATCGGCTTGCGTGTGTCGTATGGCCCCGGCGCGTTGCTTCTCCAGCTGATGAAACATCTCCCACCGTGGCTCCACCGGGGTATAACCCTCAGGCGACTCGAATCTGTGCATCGATGTATAACGCTGTTCATCTATATAGAACACCGTGGCAAATCCGAATGAATCATAAAAGAAAAACAGCCGCCGCGTGGCCGGTATAAGCACCGCGAAATCATCGCCACGCTCCGCTGCCATACGCAAAGCCTTCAGCATCAACCGCGAACCGTACCCATGCCCGCGACTTTTGCGAGCCGTGGCCACAGAGTTTATATAACACACCGGCACATCATCGCCATAGAAATCCATGGTGTAAGGAGTGAGCAAACCCACCGACACCGGTACATCATCGACATCAACTGTTACAAGATGTTCACGCTGTCCCACCTGCGACAGGAACCAATCGGTCCATGCATCATCTACTTTGAATGATTCGCGAAAGATTTTTCCAAAGGCTTTCATAGTAAAATGTTTATATTAAAAACCCGTCGCAAAGCCTGAAAGTTCACGCGCCCGCATTTCACTCCCGGTGCAGGTGTATTCACCCATAAAATCCATTATGTTGCACAGAAAAAAATTACAAAATCTCCAAAAAATTTGGAACATAACGGGTTTATTTGTACTTTTGTAAAAATTTGCATTAACCATGGCCGTTAATCTCGAACAGCAATTACAGAACGTCCGTGCTAAAACATTGGTGGTAAGCGAAAAATATCGCCATCTGCACGATGCGTTTCAGGCGCAGAAAGAGGAAATTGCCGACCTCCGCGCCCAGCTGCTCGCACGAGATCAGGAGCTTGAAAAGCTGCGTATGCAGGTGGAATATATGTCGATTGCCTCGACTGTCTCACTTGCAGGCGACGATCTCGACGCCACACGTGCCTTGGTCGCAGATTTGGTGCGGGAAATTGACCGATGCATCGCCGACCTGGCCGAATAATCCTTCCCGCAAGCTGATGCAACACGATGAACGAAGACAATAATAAAAAACTACATAGATTTACAGCTACCATCGCTGATGTCGAGCCTTTCGTTTTCCCAATCACCCTGGAGGAGGAACCTATCTTCCGCAAAGCGGCTTATTCGGTAAACGAGCTTTGGAAAAAGTGGCAGAAAGATCAGCCCGGAAAATCATCGCACTACGTCCTGGCTAAAGTAGCACTGGCGTTTGCTGAGCTGTTTTATCGCAATGACGAACTGCTGCACAAGCAGTCGAAAATGCTTGAGGATTTCGAGGCGCAACTCGACGACATTCTTATGTCAACCGACTGACCCTCCCACACCCCTCCATCGCCGCTCCGCCCGGCGGCGCATCAGCTTGTAACTTTTTGACGGTCAACACTCCCCGCACCCGCCACAGCCGGCAGGTGCTTTGCCGCATTTATATACGTCAATTTGGCGCAGAGGCGCCGTTACAATACTTTAAACCCCATTTTTCACATCTATTTATTCTATAATGGACATATTTCTCTATATACTCATAGGCATTCTCGCGGCCGCTGCCGGTGTTGGTTTTGCCTTTTTCTATCAGAATAAAAACGCGAAATCGCGTGCTAAACTGATCCTCTCGGATGCCGAACGCGAAGCCGAAGACCTCCGCCGCTCGCGCGAACTCGAAGGCCGCGAAGAGGCTCTGCGTATCACCGCCGAAGCCGAAAAGACCGCCAACCAGCGTCTTGCCAAAATACAAAGCAACGAAGCCCGCATCAAGCAGCGCGAATTGCAGCTAAACCAGCAGCAGAGCGAAAACGCACGCGCACGCAATGAAATTGAGGCTTCTCGCTCGGCTCTGGATGCCCAGACTGCCAACCTGGATGCTCGCGCCGCCGAACTCGACCGCATGCACGCCCAGGCTGTTGAGCAGCTTGAACGCATCTCGGGTCTTTCATCTGACGAAGCCCGCACAAAGCTCATCGAAAGCCTTAAGGACGAAGCCAAAACTGCCGCCGCTTCTTATATCAACGACATCATGGACGATGCCCGCATGACTGCCAATAAGGAAGCCAAACGCATTGTGGTTCAGTCGATTCAGCGCGTCGCTACCGAAACTGCAATCGAAAATTCCGTAACCGTTTTCCATATCGATTCCGACGAAATCAAGGGTCGCATCATCGGTCGTGAAGGCCGCAATATCCGTGCGCTCGAAGCAGCCACCGGTATTGAGATCATAGTGGACGACACCCCCGAAGCCATCGTGCTCAGCGGTTTTGACCCCGTGCGCCGAGAAATTGCCCGCCTGGCACTGCATCAGCTTGTGACCGACGGCCGCATACATCCGGCACGCATTGAGGAGGTGGTGGCCAAAGTGCGCCGACAGGTCGAAGAGGAAATTATCGAAACCGGCAAACGTACAGCTATCGACCTCGGTATCCACGGATTGCACCCCGACCTGATTCGTCTGGTGGGCAAGATGAAATACCGCTCGTCTTACGGACAAAACCTGCTCCAGCACTCACGCGAGACAGCCAACCTCTGCGCAATCATGGCCGCCGAACTTGGCCTGAATCCAAAGAAAGCCCGTCGTGCCGGTCTGCTCCACGATATTGGCAAGGTGCCCGACGAAGAACCCGAACTTCCGCACGCTCTTCTGGGTATGAAGCTAGCAGAAAAGTATAAGGAAAAACCCGAAATCTGCAACGCTATCGGCGCCCACCACGACGAAATTGAACAGACATCGCTGCTCGCACCCATCGTTCAGGTGTGTGATGCCATCTCAGGCGCCCGCCCCGGTGCGCGCCGTGAAATCGTTGAAGCTTATATCAAGCGTCTCAACGATCTGGAACAACTCGCCCTTTCATACCCCGGCGTGGTCAAGACCTATGCAATTCAGGCCGGTCGCGAATTGCGCGTAATCGTGGGTGCCGACAAGATCGACGATGTAGAAACCGAACGTCTCTCGGCCGAAATCGCCAAACGAATCCAGGACGAAATGACCTATCCCGGACAGGTCAAGATCACCGTTATCCGCGAAACACGATCGGTAGCCTTTGCAAAATAAGCAGTTATGGCAGAGGATACAGACAAAGACCTGAGCCTGCCCGCCGAAGGCTGCTCAGGTCAGGATTGCAACAGCAGTGGCTGTAAAGGCGGCTGCTGCAAGGGCGGTGGTGAGCCTCGCTGCAAGCTGCATAGCTACAACTGGCTCGCTGATATCCCCGGCGGATACGCCGATAGCGAATGGGTGGAGGTTACATTTAAGAACACACGCAAGGGTTATTATAAAAACTCGAATAACATCCCCCTGGAAATTGGCGACATCGTAGCCGTCGAAGCCACTCCCGGACACGACATTGGCACCGTGACCCTCACCGGCATCCTCGTTGAGATGCGAATGAAACGCGCCCGCCTGAACGAGCGCAACGAGCGTCGCACACGCCGCGAAAAAACCGAAATGGAGGAGGTCCGTCGTGTGTTCCGCAAAGCGCGTCCGACCGACATCGAACGCTACGAGGAAGCCCGCGCGCTGGAAAACGACACCATGATCCGCGCCCGCCGCATAGCTGCCGATCTCGGTCTCAATATGAAAATCGGCGATGTGGAATATCAAGGCGACGGCAACAAGGCCATCTTCTATTACATCTCTGACGAACGTGTCGATTTCCGACAGCTCATCAAAGTGCTTGCCGAAACCTTCAAGGTGCGAATAGAAATGAAACAGATAGGGGCGCGCCAGGAGGCTGGTCGTATCGGCGGCATCGGTCCTTGCGGCCGCCCGCTGTGCTGCTCGCTGTGGATGACCAACTTTGTGTCGGTGGCTACCTCGGCGGCCCGTCATCAGGACCTCTCGCTCAATCCTCAGAAGCTCGCCGGACAATGTGCAAAACTCAAATGTTGCTTGAATTTCGAGGTTGATTCCTATGTGGAAAGCTCTCGTGGACTGCCCGAACGCAACATCCGCCTCGAGACAGTTGACGGCACATTCTATCACTTCAAGACAGATGTGCTCAAACGCGAGATAACGTACTCGTCAGATAAAAACATCGCGGCCAATCTCGTCACCCTCTCGGCTGCCCGCGCGCATGAAATAATCGCAATGAATCAGCGAGGCGAAAAGCCTGAGAGTCTCATTGACGCTTCAAAGGCAAAGGCTCCTGAAAAGGCTGCCTTCGGCGATATTCTGGGCGATGACGACCTCACACGCTTCGACAAAAAGAAGAAAAAACGTCGTAAAAATTCCAAGGCGCCCAAGGATGCACCTGCTACACCGGCTCCTAAGGAATCTGACACTCAGCCAGCAGCAACCGCGGCACCCAAACGCAAGAAGAAAAAACGCCCGGCAAAAGATGGCGGCGGAGCTACGCCCCAGGCACCCGCCCCCGAAAAGCCATGAGACACCTCGCAATCGCAATGTGCGCGGCAATCGTAGCTTTGTGTAGCTGTCAACCGCCACAGGTTGATGAAGATGCCGGATTTATAGCAATTGATCCCGATGGCTGGAAATATGGCCAGAGGTATGAATTTACCCCGGCTCTCACAGATTCTGTCGGCAATGTTCAGGTAGCCATTGCCATACGCCATAACAATGACTATCCGTACAGTAATCTATGGCTGGAACTCACCGCCCCTCTCCCCGGCACCGATTCTGTGCGCACTGATACATTCGACATTCCAATCGCCGATATATATGGCCGATGGTATGGCCGGGGCGCCGCGATGAGCTACATCGTGGTGGACACCCTCGATGGCGTGTATCATTACGACGTCTCGCGCCCCTTCACCCTGCGCCACATTATGCGCACCGATACCCTCACCGACATCACTCAGGTAGGACTCTTATTCAACTCTGCAAAATGAATACCCGATCCATTGATTCTCTGATTTTTGATATGGACGGCACCCTGTGGGATGCCATTCCGTCTTATTGCCGCGTGTGGGATGAAACTTGCGCGAAACTCGGCGTGAAGCGTCCTCCGGTGGGATACGACGAACTACTCGGACTCATGGGGAAGCCCCTCGGCGAGATCTTTGAGGAGATTGTTGGATCTGATGTGATCAATCGCGATATATTTGTGGCCGAACTTGCCGATTGCGAGGACCGTCTGATGCCGCAACTCGGCGGCCGACTCTTCGACGGTGTTAAAGAGACCCTAACCGAACTTCATCGTCGCGGTGTCAGGCTGTTTATGATCAGCAACTGCTCAGGTTTCGGTCTTGACAACTTCCTGAACTTCACCGGTCTGAAACCTCTTTTTGAGGATTGGTTATCGTATGGTTCTACCGGAGTGGACAAAGATGTAAATCTTATTACCCTGCGCGATCGCTACCATCTCAATCGTCCCGTTTACGTCGGTGATATCCAGCGCGACAGCGACTCGACACATCTGGCCGGTATGGAATTTGCATGGGCCGCTTATGGGTTCGGCACAGCTGACGATGCCGAATTTATACTGAAAACTCCCGCCGATCTTCTTTCACTTCCTTTTACGCTATAAAATGGAACACACAAGTTTACCGCTCCAACTTCTGAGCCGCGACGAAGCCGCCCTGCGCGTATCCAAGGTCGTCGCTGCTATGCCCGATGATGTGGATGCGCTGCTGGTGAATGACAACGCCAATCTTTTCTACCTCACCGGTCGTGTCTTTCTTGGCTTCGTGCTTATTTGTCGCGACAGCTCGGTAAAATATTTCCTGCGCCGTCCGTCGGTGCTTGATGGCGACGACATTATCCCGATTCACCGCCCGGCCGACATCGCCTCGCATGTAGCTCTCAATGGCCTTACCGTGGGTCTGATGGAGGATGAGATGCCTTATAGCTCCCTCGACCGTCTGGCCAAAGCTCTGGAACTCACACGATACGTAAACGGTTCTGGATGCCTTCGAGCTGCCCGCGCCGTGAAAACCCCTCTCGAAATCAGGATGATGAAGGATTGCGGCATAAAGCAAACCCAGGTCTACCGCCACATCCCGGCTATGTATCGCGAGGGTATGAGCGACATCGAGCTGCAAATTGAAATCGAACACGCCCTGCGCAGCGCCGGATGCCTCGGGCAATTCCGTTGCAGCGGTGCCGAAATGGAAATTTTTATGGGCAATGTAATCACCGGCGATAATGCCGATGCTCCGTCGCCTTACGATTTCGCGATGGGTGGTGCCGGCCTCAGTCCGTCGCTGCCGGTAGGTGCCGATGGATCCATTATCAAGCCCGGCCGCCCGGTAATGGTGGATATGAACGGCAACTTCAATGGTTATATGACCGATATGACACGCACATTTGTAGCCGGCGATGCGTCCGACGAAATTTTGCGTGCCAATGACCTTTCGCGTGCCATCTGCAAAGCTATTGCCGAGGCCGCTGTGCCCGGTGCCGAATGTAAGGCCCTGTATACCATCGCCGAAGATATGGTGAAAGCCGCCGGTATGGAATCCCGCTTTATGGGACACACTTTCCACGCCGGATTCGTAGGACACGGTCTGGGCATCACAATCAACGAACCGCCCGTGCTCGCGCCACGATCTCGCGACATCCTGCAAGCAGGCAACACCATTGCTCTTGAGCCCAAATTCGTTATACCCCACGTGGGCGCAGTCGGGGTCGAGAACACTTACGTTGTGCGCGCCGACGGAGCTGCCGAACAAATCACACTTGCTCCCGAAGAAATAATCAACCTCTCATAATCACTCTTCTTACAATGAAAAAGTATTTTTCACTTCTTGCTGCCGCTGCAATGGTAGCATTTACTTCCTGCTCAGGCTCTAAAGCCGAAGCTGAAACAACAGCCGAGCAGACCGATTCAATCCCCACCGTATATTACATCAAGGACATTACGCCCGAAAATATCGTGAAGGTGTACGAAGCGCTGGGTCGCAAAGCCGACGGCAAAAACGTAGGTATCAAAATCTCTACCGGTGAATCCAATAAATCCAACCACCTCGACACCGCTCTGATTGCTCCCCTGGTGCGTCTGGTTAACGGTACATTCATCGAATGTAACACCGCATACGCCGGCAATCGCAACACCACCGAGGCTCACCTTCAGGCCGCCAAGGAGCACGGCTTCACTGATCTGGCCGGTGTGGACATTATGGATGCCGAGGGCGAAATCGAACTTCCCGTTACCGGTGGCAAACACCTCACCAAGGACATCGTGGGCAAGAATTTCAAAAACTACGATTTCATCGTGGTGCTCTCGCATTTCAAAGGTCACCAGATGGGCGGCTTTGGCGGCGCTCTCAAAAACATCTCGATCGGCATCGCATCCTCAGCCGGCAAAACTTACATCCATTCTGCCGGTAAAACTGCCTGCGTCGATTCGATATGGCAAAACACCGCCGAACAGAAAGACTTCATTGAATCCATGGCCGAAGCTGCCAAGGCTATCACCGATGCCAGCGGCGATCATATCCTTTATATTAATGTGGCCAACCGCCTGTCGGTGGATTGCGACTGCAACGGCAATCCGGCCGAGCCCAAAATGGGCGATCTGGGCGTGCTCGCATCGCTTGACCCCGTGGCTCTCGACCGCGCCTGCGTCGACTTAGTGTTCAACTCCGACGACCCCGGCAAAGCCGACCTGGTGGAACGCATCAACTCCCGCCTTGGCACTCACATCCTCACTCACGCCGAGGAGCTTGGCGTAGGCTCACAGACCTACCGCCTGGTCACCATCGAAGAATAACATTTCGTAATCTATCAAACAAAACCGGAGGCTCCGATGAAAATGGAACCTCCGGTTTCGTTTATGCTTTTGGTGTTTCGGGAGCCGGGATCTGAGGGGCCGGAGCTGTATCACCGGGATCGGCTCCGGGCGCAGATTCGTTGACAGTGAGCGAACCGGAGGTGTAGATGCTCAGACCAAAGTCGGCCACGGCCACTGCAAAATGTTCCATAATGGCACTCTGGATAGCTTCGTATGAATTCCAGTCGGTTGTGGCCGTGAAGGCATAGAAGTCCAGGGGGATACCATTGATAGTGGGTTCGAGGATGCGCACAAGCACCTGGCTTGAAGCGCTAAGCAGCGGCGAGTTGAGCAGATATTGACAGCAATAGGCCCTGAAAAGACCCAGATTGGTTTCCACCGTGCCGTTGAGCGGGCGGATACCGGTGCCGTGAGCCACCTGTGAGCCATCCTTTTGCAATGAGTCCACAAAGGGCTTCATCTCCGGATATTTTGCCACGATAGAGCTGATCATATCGGGCGTCAGACGAGTCACGGTGGGAATATCGATCACAAATGTGCGTGTGAATCGGCGCGCGCCGTATTGCTGCATTCCGCGATAGTTCTGGAACGAACCCGACACGAGGGTATAGGGAGGCACGGTTACTATGGTATTATCAAAGTTCTGAATTTTCACTGCCGAGAGAGATACATCCATTACAGTACCATTTGCAGGTGTGCCGGGCACCACAATCCAGTCACCCACATGGAGCATATCATTCTGCGACATCTGTATTCCCGCCACAAATCCCAAAATTGAATCCTTGAAAATCAACATCAGGGCGGCCGCAAAAGCACCCAGGCCGGTGAGCAGGTAAGCAGGTGATTTATCTACAATAATGGAAACTGCCACAATCACTACCACAATCCACAATATGCCAAGGCTGATATTGAGTATACCCTTGATTGGCAACCCCTTGGTATTCTCGCGACTATTGTAGCGGAAAAAGATGAAGCTGCCTACGGCACTCAGCCCGATACCGAGCGCTACCACTGCGTATGCAGCCGTAAGACGTTCCAGGATTTCGAGCAGATGATTGCCGCGATTGAATGCTATGGGCAGGAAGGCCATAAACACCAGCGGCGGAATGAAACGTGCGCATTTCGAGATTACATTTCTTTCCAATATCTGTTTCCCGATCACACTACCGCGCACACTCACCAATTTGCGCAGCCCGGCCACTATGATCCATTTCAGCACCATACCTACTGCGACTGACACACACATGACAATGGCGATATACACTATCTCAACCACAAGCTGATTGTGCCCGAGGCCGAAAATATCAAGGAATTTATGTATTATGTCGAGCAACCACGTACCGACAGCGTGCGACGGTATAAGCTTATCAGTGGGCAATACTTTTGATACATCTGCAACTTGGCTCATAGGATCAAATATTAAAGGGATGAATTATAATTGTTTCGTGTTACTTACCTAAGTATAACCACCCAACCCGGGAAAACGTTCAATATCGAGAGTGAAAAGAGGCGCATCAAGGGTGAAAAACAAAAAAATAGCTGAAAAATTTCCGTAATTCCAAATAATTGCTTACCTTTGCAGCGCAAAAAGAATGTATGGCTGCAAGCCTACTTCTCTGCAAGTAATTTAACCGAGACAATTATTAATCACGTTAATAAAAACAATTATGTCTGAAACTGCAAACCGCGTGGTGGCTATCATCACCGACAAGCTGGCTCTTTCGCCCGATCAAGTTACTCCCGAAGCTTCGTTCACTACCGACCTCGGCGCTGACTCTCTGGACACTGTGGAACTGATCATGGAATTTGAAAAAGAATTCGATCTCTCAATTCCCGACGAAGACGCTCAGAACATCAAGACTGTCAACGACGCTGTTACTTACATCGAAGAACACAAGGCTTAAGCCTCTGCGTATCTGACAATCTTCAGAAATCTCCCTCCTCTAAGCCTTTAACCCCCTACGCCGCGCATTTAGGCGCTCCGGGGGGGTTGACCATATTTCTGAAAGGCTATTTTCAGACTTGTAGCATATAATTTTAAGTATGGAATTAAAACGTGTAGTCGTAACCGGACTGGGTGCTATCACCCCCATAGGAAATGATGTAGACACCACTTGGACCGCTGCCATCAACGGTGTTAGCGGTGCTGCTCCTATCACTCATTTCGACGCATCGCTCTTCAAAACTCAGTTTGCCTGCGAAGTCAAAGGCTTCAATGCTGCCGACCACTTCGACCGTCGCAAAGAACGTCAGCTCGACCTCTACGCTCAGTATGCTATCGTTGCTGCGCGCCAGGCTGTGCAGGATGCCGGTCTGCCCGAGGATGAATCCCTCAACAAAGACCGCGTGGGTGTTATCGTCGCCGCCGGCATCGGTGGCCTCCACACCTTTGAGGAAGAAGCCGGTTACTATGCCAAAAACGAAGATAAGGGCCCGAAATACAACCCCTTCTTCATTCCTAAGATGATTGCCGACATTGCATCGGGCCATATTTCCATGGAATACGGCTACCACGGCCCCAACTACGGCGTGGTTTCGGCTTGTGCTTCGTCCAACAACGCTATCATCGACGCTTTCAACCTCATCCGCCTCGGCAAAGCCGACGTTATGCTCACCGGCGGTGCCGAAGCTGCTATCTATCCCGCCGGTGTGGGCGGTTTCAACAGCATGCACGCTCTCTCCACCCGAAACGATTCTCCCCAGACCGCCTCGCGCCCGTTCTCCAAGAGCCGCGACGGATTCGTTATGGGTGAAGGCTCGGTGGTGCTCATCCTTGAGGAACTTGAACACGCCCTGGCTCGCGGTGCCAAAATCTATGCCGAGATTGCCGGCGGCGGCATGAGTGCCGACGCTTATCATCTCACAGCAACTCACCCCGAGGGTCTCGGTGCCATCCTCTCGATGCGCAACGCACTGGACGATGCCGGTATGAAACCCGAAGACATCGACTATATCAATGTCCACGGCACATCTACCCCCGTAGGCGACATCTCGGAAATCAAGGCTATCCAGGAAGTATTCGGCCAGCACGCTCATAAACTCAACATCTCGTCTACCAAGTCGATGACCGGCCACCTGCTCGGTGCCACCGGCGCGCTTGAAGCCATGTTCTCAGTGAAAGCCGTGCAGAACGATATCGTTCCCCCCACCATCAACCACGAGGATGGCGACGAAGACGAGCAGATCGACTACACTCTTAACTTTACATTCAACCGTGCTCAGGAACGCCCCGTTCGCGCAGCGCTGTCCAATTCATTTGGTTTCGGCGGCCACAACGCCACGGTTATCGTTAAGAAATTCGAGAAATAATTTCTTTCAACCAAAGCCATATCTCAGAGGCTGCGTCATTGTTGGCGCAGCCTCTTCTCTTTACTCCCAATCGCTTGGCTTTCAACACCTGTAACACAGCTCCTAACAATTTTTTCAGAAATAATTGTGAAAAAAATTTTGGAAGTATGAATTTATTGTGTAATTTTGCGGTGTGAATATGGTTAACAGACTTTTACCATATTTAATAGGCCTACGATGGTCGTATTACAGAGATTAAATCAACCTTAATATCAATAATTCAATAACAAAACGCATGAAAAAATTCTACGCTTTTGCTGTTGCTGCTCTCGCTACTATGTCGATGAACGCTCAGCTTTACGTGTGCGGCGCAGGCGAAGGCCTGGGCTGGGAACCCGGAACTCCTATGGAAGTAACTGAAGCTGATGGCAAATACACCTTTGACATCGCCGGTCTCACTCAGTTCAAACTCTCTACCGCCATGGGTACATGGGACGAATTCAACGCCGGTGGTCTCACCTGCGAATACACCGAAGAAAACCTCGGCTCTGCTGTAGCTCTCGTTCAGGGCGACGGCAATATCGGCACACCCTGGAAGGGCGACTACCACGTGGTAGTGGTTCTGGGCGATGAACCCACCCTCACCCTCACCACCAGCACTCCCAAACCCACCGGCGATCCCGATATGTACATCCGTGGCGGCATGAACAACTGGGGCAACGACGGCCTTGACGACACCTGGAAATTCACCAGCAAGGGCGGTGGCAATTACATCTTCGTTGCTCAGGATGCTACAACCATCGAAGCCGGCCTCGAATTCAAATTTGCCGATGCCGACTGGGACAAATTCAACTACGGCCTGGGCATCGTGACAGTTAACACCAAAGAAGAACAGGAAGACGGCGACGAAGTTGGCGCTCACTGGAACTACAACGGCGACAACAGCTCTGTATCAGAAAACTTCACCGGCACAATCTACGTTACCGTTAATCTCGATAAAACAACCGACGGTGCAGAAGTTATCTTCCTCAAAAACTACTTTGAAAGCAACGATGGCGTTGAATCTGCAATCGTTGAAAACAACGAAGCCAAGGAATACTACAACCTCCAGGGCGTTCGCGTAGCTCAGCCCACTCAGGGTATCTACGTTGTTCGTCAGGGTGGCAAAGTTTTCAAAGCCATCGTTAAGTAATTTTTCTTACTGACACAGAATACTCCCCGCGACTTCCACTCAGGTCGCGGGGATTCTTTTTGTTCCGAACTCAAATTTGGCCGTTCGGATAAAATTGACTACCTTTGTCGCGAAAAGCTAATCATCAACTTTATGCTTATGAAATTTTCCACTGTGTTACTTTGCGCATCCATTGCGGCACTTCCCGCTTCGATGCACGCAGCCGAGTATGCTACCGCCGGCAACGGCTCTAACTATTCGTTTGAATCCCTTTCGGCCATTTCCGGATCTAACGTTACCAAAACCGCCCCGGGCGTGTTTGAAATCTCCGACGACCTCACCATCGCCGAGGGCGACACTTTCACCCTGGATAAAGGTGCCACTATCAAGATGGCTTCCGGTGTTTACATCTACCTTCAAGGCACATCTGTAATGGATGGCGGCGACCAGCGCACCACATTCACTCGCCTCAATGACGTCGCCACCCCCGCCGGCATTCGCGCCACCTCTTCCGATACTTTCAAGGTGCAGAACGTTGACTTTGAATACATCGGCCTCTCCGACTATTCGGCCAAAGGAGCTGTGATAACTGATTGCTCCTTTACCAAATCAAACGGCAAAATATCTTCTACCGGCGCTATAACATGCGGCACATCTGAATCTGCTTACGTCATCTCGGGCTGCTCATTCAAGGAATGTGCCGTACCCGCCGTGGGCACCGGTGCCAACACCTTCTGCGACCTGCTCATCGAAAACTGTGAGCTCTATGACAACAATAGCGACAACTCCAACAAGCCCCAGCTCAACCTCACCGTCGGCGGCGACAAACCCGTAGTGGTGCGCGGCTGCACCATCACCGGCACCGGTCGCGATAAAGTGGGCGGCATTGCAGTTTCCAACCTCCTCGTAGCTCCCGGCAGCAACAAGGTGCTCATCGAAAAGAACACCATATCCGACAACCGTTACGGCATTACTGCCACCGGCCCTCTCTACATCGAGGTGCGCGACAACGTGCTGCTCAACAACAACCACGACCCCAACCCCATGGCCGGCGGTTCCGGCATCAGCCTCGCCGGATACAACTACGGCCAGAGCGGTATAATCTCAGGCAATCACATCGAGGGACACCTGTGGGGTATCACCCTGATCCAGTGCGACGACATCAACTGCGGCCAGGTGGATAATCCCGACTCGCCCGGCGGCAATGTATTCAAAAACAACGGCAACGGCGGACAGGCCTACGACCTGTATAACAACGGCATCAACACCGTTTACGCCCAGCTCAACACCTGGAGCGTACCCGAACAGACCGAAGCGATGATCGAAACCGTAATCTCGCACAAGAAAGACGACCCCTCGCTGGGCGAAGTTATCTTCATGCCCGCAGCCTCAAACAACGCCATAACCATCGATGCCGACGATACCGAAGCCACCTACTTCACCCTGCAGGGCGTTCGCGTGGCACAGCCTGAATGCGGCAACATCTATGTGGTGCGCAAGGGCGACAAGGCATTCAAGGCGCTTGTAAAATAAATTTTAATAGCTATCCCCTACCCTCCGTGCTGCCTGAACCGGGCAGCGCGGATTTTTTTGTGCCCGAATACCCGTCATTCGTTTAAATTGTGCTATATTTGCACATACTTTACAAATGAATCCAACATGCTTAACGAACACGACTTTGCCGTTGACCTTCTGGCCCGACTTCCCTTTGAGCCTAACGACCACCAGATGAAGACGGCCTACGCTCTGGCACGATTCTGTCAGCCCGAACCCCAGGTTCCGCTTTATGCCATGCGGCAACGCGTGTTTGTGCTCGGCGGATATGCCGGTACGGGCAAAACATCTATTGTGGGAGCGTTGGTCAAGACACTCACCACGCAGCGCGTCCCCGTAGTGCTTCTGGCTCCCACCGGCCGCGCCGCCAAGGTGTTGAGCCTCAAAGCCGGATTCCCTGCATCCACAATCCACCGCAAGATTTACTACCACGCATTACCCGCAGCCACCGGCGGCAATGGTCCGGGCATGCGCACCAACGACCTGCGCGATGCCATCTTCATAGTCGACGAAGCCTCGATGATCTCATACGACACACGCCAGGAGCGCGGCGGCGACAATATCCTATCCGACCTCATTCAGTATGTGTACGGTGCCCCCGGCTGCAAAATGATACTCGTGGGCGACCGCGGGCAGCTACCCCCAGTGGGCATGCACGACTCCCCAGCTATGGAAGCCGATGTGCTCCGCGGATTCGGCCTGAAAGTCACAGATGTGACTATGACTAAGGTGTCGCGCCAGCACAGCCGCTCGGGGATCCTGGCCCACGCCACCATGATACGCCGAATCCTCACATCAAAAGATATGGTTAACACCATTATCAAACTCGACACCGACCACTACCCCGACGTGGATATCGTAGAACCCGACGAACTCCCCGACCTAATCGAAAGCCTCTATGCCAACGACGGTGTCGACTCCACCGTAATCATAACCCGAAGCAACCGAAAAGCCGTGGATTTCAACCAGGGAATACGCAACACAATCCTCTTTCACGAACAAAAACTTGATAAGAACGACACCCTCATAGCCTCCAAAAACAATTACGAATGGGCGCGCAAAATCAAGAACTTAGGATTTATTGCCAACGGCGAATTGCTCAAAGTAGAAAAAATATTAGGCTACGAAATACGCTACGGGCTTGAATTTGCCGACGCACAACTAAGCCTTCAGGACAGTCCCGACACAACATTCACAGCCAAACTGCTCCTCGCACCGCTCACGTCGGAATCAAACTCAATAAACCCTGACACAGCCGCCCAGCTTTACAACGGCGTGCTTTACGACCCCGAACTGTGCGCACCCGATGCCACCGACGCCGAACGCATCTCAAAACTCCGCCGCTCACCCTATTTCAACGCCCTGCAAGTCAAATACGCCTACGCCATGACCTGCCACAAAGCCCAGGGCGGCGAGTGGGACAACGTAATTGTCGACCTATCATATATCCCTACCGACGCACTATCCGTAGACTTCTACCGCTGGCTCTACACCGCCATAACACGTGCCCGCCGTCACCTTTTCTTCATCAGCCCCCCGGCCGAAATGCGCCGCCAACTAAAAGAAGACTAAGCCGCCGGAAGGGGTTGCCCCTCCATATTCCCAAGCTTGATAAATCCCGATAAATCAAAACCTTTCCCTATAAATTCAGCTTAATCAAGCCCAATCCCGAAAGTCTCACTAAATCAAGCCCTATCCCGCTAAAACAAGCAAGCACCCTCCTTTGTCCCCCGCACCGGCGCTTGCGCCGGGCATACCCATACCAAAGTCCGAGGGTACAGTGTGCATTTTCATAGGTGCCATGAATTTCAGACTCTCATTTAGCCAAAAGACTAAATCTGACATGTTGGGACATAAGTCACAATATCCACTACTGGCAGGCGGCTGCCTTTGGAATTTACATCCGCTATAAACTGCCGACATTCTTCCTCGGTCATTTTCTTACGCACATACGCATAATATAGAAAGTCAATCGTGGTAAGATAGGTTATCTGATTCTTCTCACAATACTCCTTGATGTCTCTCAGATTACTACTTCCAAGCACATCATTATTATCCCTACAAAAAACCATACAGGCACTCTCTCCGCGTCCAAGAGTTGAAATCAGTCTGGCATATTCCAGTCGCGAGTCTCCGGAAGGAGCAAAATTCACAAGTGATATTCTATTCTTCAAGAATTGCAGGGTGTTATCTATCTGAGTTTTTGAAAATCTGTTTACATTAACATCATTATAGACCACATCAATTATAAGATACTCAAAATCAGGAAATATATACA
>CAZHDH010000032.1:0-25445 GCA_964531245.1 uncultured Bacteroides sp.
TCAAGTTTTAACCTTTGATTCGCACTGCAAAGGTAAAAGTCCCTACAATTCGCTGTATTTCAACTATTTATCACTCGATCCCGGTGCTATCCGCGGTGGGGTGGTCGGATTGGTGGATTTGTGGAGATTTCGGGAAGGTGGGGATGGGGATTTTGAATTACGGAAATTTTTCCGTAATTTTGCAGCGTTTTTAGGTTACTGCTGCGGAAATGGCGGCGCGGGGCGTATTTATTTATGCTCGCGGCGACCTTTCCGGCGCTTTTGAATGTTATATCTATATATCCCTCATAACTACGTTTCTATGGCACAAAAGAAAAATCTCGTAATCATCGGTGGCGGCTTCGGCGGCCTTAATCTGGCTAAATATGTTGATAAAAAGCAGTGGGAGGTGCTCATTGTGGATAAGAATAATTACCACAGCTTCGCTCCGCTTTTTTATCAGGTGGCGTCGTCGGGTCTGGAGCCGGCGGGCTTCACGTTTCCGCTGCGTCGCGAGGGGCGCCGCAAGCGTATGCGCGGTGTGCGCTACACGATGGGCGAAGTGAGCCGTATCGACGTAAAAAACAAGATTGTACACACCGATTACGAGGCGCTGCCATACGACGCGGTGGTGATTGCCGCAGGCGCCACTAACAATTTCTTTGGTATCGAGGGAATTGACAAGACTGTCTACACCATAAAGTCGACGGCCGAGAGTATCAAGACCCGCAACGCTATTCTCTATAATCTGGAGCGCGCTACACGCACCACTGATCCCAAGGAGCGCAGGCGACTGCTTACGTTTGCGGTGGTGGGCGGCGGCCCGACGGGTGTGGAGATTGCCGGCGCGCTTGGCGTGATGAAGCGCTGGACCATATCGCGCGATTATCCGCGCATAAGCATGGATGAGGTGAACGTGGTGTTATATGAGGGCACTGACCGTCTGCTGCGCACTATGAGCGAAAAGTCGTCGGCCGACGCGCTCCGTGATCTCAACGAACTGATGGTGGATGTGCGCCTGGGCAAGACGATGAAATCGTATCAGGACCACACGCTTACCTTTGCCGACGGCGAGACGCTGGAATGTGGTATGGTGATATGGACGGCGGGCATCACGGGCAATCATATTGAGCTTGAGGGCACGGATGTGAAGCCGGGGCCCGGCGGACGTTTCATCGTGGATGAATACAACCGCGTGACGGGCCTCGAGGGTGTGTATGCCATCGGCGACATCGCGCTGCATACCGATGATCGCTTCCCGCGCGGGTGTCCGCAGCTGGCGCAGCCGGCCATTCAGCAGGGCCGCACGTTGGCCAAGAATCTGAATAAGGAGGCCGGCAAGGCCTTGGTAGCGTTTGATTATAAGGATAAGGGGTCGATGGCCACCATAGGGCGCAACCGTGCGGTGGTGGATATGGGCAAGATTCATTTCAACGGCTGGTTTGCGTGGATCACGTGGATGGCCGTGCACCTGGTGACGCTCCTGGGTATGCGCAACAAGCTGGTGGTGTTCCTCAACTGGATATGGAATTATTTCGGGTTTGCGACATCGCTGCGTATGATCCTGAAACCCTCGCGCTACCCCGACGAATACAGGAATTGACGGCGAGGGGCCGGCGGGGGGGGGTAACACATTGATATACAGATAATTGTAGGGACGCAAAAATTTTTGCGTCCGCAGCTGGTTGGGTAACTACGCGAAGCCCCATCCGGACGCGGACGCAAAATTTTTTGCATCCCTACAATACGTTGAATGTCAGCGTGTTAAATATTTGGTAGTGTTGGGCGGTGGGACGCAGGGTATTGGGACGCGGGGCGGCCGTCCGGCAGGGGACGCAAAATTTTTGCGTCCCTACAAGTATATGTAAATCAATGTGTTATGTACGTGAGATGGGACGCCGGTTGGCCATCCGGCGCGAGTCCGACACCACGGAGTGGTGTCGCTCCATTGGACGGTGTGACCTCAATTCGCGCGAAGCCGACACCGCGGAGTGGCGTCGCTCCCGGTCCATCCGGCGTCGCCCCCGGTGTGGTTGTTTTACAGCAAATCGGGGCGGAGGCGCTGGGTGCGGGCGACGGCTTGGTCGTGTTTCCATGCGTCGATGCGGGCCTGGTGGCCGCTGAGGAGGATGTCGGGGACTCGCCAGCCGTTGTATTCGGCGGGGCGGGTGTAGACGGGGGGCTCGAGGAGGTTGTCCTGGAATGAATCTGAGAGGGCGCTTTGTTCGTCGCCTATGGCTCCGGGGAGCAGCCGCACGATAGCATCTGTGATGATAACGGCGGGGAGTTCGCCCCCGGTGAGCACATAGTCGCCGATTGATATTTCGCGAGTGATCAGGTGCTCGCGAATGCGGTAATCGACACCTTTGTAATGTCCGCAGAGGATGATGATGTTGTCGAGCATTGACAGGGAGTTGGCCATGGGCTGTGTGAGGATCTCGCCGTCGGGTGCGGTGAAGATCACTTCGTCGTAGTGGCGCTGGGCTTTGAGGGCCGCGATGCAGCGGTCGACGGGTTCAATCTGGATAACCATACCGGCGTCGCCGCCAAAGGGGTAGTCGTCGACTTTGCGGTGGCGGTTGGTGGTATAGTCGCGCAGGTTGTGGACGTGGATTTCAGCCAGGCCTTTGTCGCAGGCACGCTTTATAATGGAGGTGCCCAGAGGCGACTCCAGCATTTCGGGCACTACAGAGATGATGTCGATTCGCATAGGGAGTTTAACGTATTACAATCTTATCAGCTTTGCCGGCGCAGATGCGGATTACGGGCTGCCCGGGCAGGGGGGCGGCGATTTGTGTGCCTTGCAGGTTATAGTAGCGCACTGCGGTGGGGGCATCGGGGATGGTTGCATCGGCAATGCCTACTTTGCCCCAGTTGAGGGTGCACCAGTCCTGGCTGTTGCGCAGATATGAGCTGATGGTGTTAAATTTATTCATTATATCGGTCTGACCGTACTGTGGCCAGCGTCGGGCGTCGGCTTTGGCGGCATCGACGATTGATTCGGCCACGGCGCGGTTTTCGCGGATGATGTCGTCGCACCAGGTGAGGTCGAGGCCCTGCCATACGCTTTTTACCACGGTCTGAAATTCGGGCATTTCGTATATTTCGTTGATCCACACCTGATAGAATTGTGAGGGGCCGATAAATGTGGGGTTATCGCCGGTGCCGTCTTCAAAGGCGTTGCCGAAATCCCACACGGGGCCGAACATCCAGCGTGAAGCCTGTCCGCGCTGACGGTTAAGGTAGCAGCTGCCGTGGAATGATTCGCGATCCTGCATGAGCTGCTGCACCATAAAGTAGCGTGCGAGGCAGTCGGGGTCGACGAGGTCTGAGAAGGCGTTGTAATCGCCGGCCATGACAGCGGTGTTGATAGCCGTCATCTGGCTCTGGAGGTAAGTTTCCTGCTCGGTGGAGAGTTCTTCGGGGGATTTGTATGTGAACCACACGGGGTAGTCGCCGGTGGTGATTACGGTGACGTGCGGATCGGTGTCGTAATTGTCGATTTCGACGAGCCAGCCGCCGTCCACGTCGGTGGTGGCGAGGTCTTCCTGCTCGATGACATTGACGCGGTCGGAATCGACGCGGATGGTTTCGGTGAGCCAGTAAAGGCCGATGTATTGGCCGTTGAGCACCACTTCGAGGGGTTGTGTGGCGGGGGTCCAGGGCAGGCCGAATTTGCGTGAGAGTGAGAATCCGAAGACGTTGCGCATGAAGCCGAGGTTATCGTCGGCATGTGCGAGCAGGGCGAAGTGTTTGCTTTTCTTCATGCCCATGAGGGGGGCTTTGGCGTCGAGTTTGAGGCGATAGGGTTTCTTGTCGAATCCGATCCAGGTATAGTTGCCGCGGCCTCTGATTTGCAGGGGGAGCGGCTGGTCGGCGGTGCCGATTGCTTCGATGCCTTCCACGCCCATGGGGTCGAGGTAGTAGGTGCCCTTGCGGTACACTTCTTTGGAGTCGACGGGCAGGTTGTCGGTGGTGTTGACAAAGAGCACGGGCAGAGTGCCGCTCCATGCGCCGGCGGGAGTGGGGCCTTCGCCGCCGTCGGAAATCATGATTTTTTTGTCGGCGAGGTCTACATACAGGGTGTATTCGTCGGAGCCGGGTGCGTTGATGTTGTTGGTGACACCGGGGACGAGGGTGGTCCATTCGTTGAGCTGGGGGGAGTCGTAGACGCCTAACACGCCGGAGTCGAACTGGTTCCAGGCCTGGCCGTCGGAGTCTGAGGGGCGGACTGTCGAGAGTTTAAATTCGCGGCCGGATGCGAAATTGACTTTGAGGACATAGAGGCCGTCGGAATTCTGGGAAAATTCCCATACGTCGTTGATGTTCCAGCCGTTGACAGCGCCACACAGGTAAACCTGTGCGTTGAGGGCCATCACGGCCATCATTGCCAGCAGACATGAGAAAAGTAAACGTTTTTTCATTGAATGTGTATTAAGGATAAGTAAGTATAAAGTATGATATCATTCGATTTGTGAGGCGAGGTTATTGCAGGCGTTTTCGAGCAAGTCGAGCACCAGCTCGAAGCCTTCGGCGCCCTCGTAGTAGGGGTCGGGCACGTGGTCGTATCGTGTGGCGATACCCTGCATCCAGCTGGCCATAGGGTGAATTTTGGCGAGGTCGTCGGGGGTGCGGGCAAGCTGGCGGAGGTCGGCGATGTTGCCGGAGTCCATACCGATGATGAGGTCGAAATCGTCGAAATCCGAGGGTCGCACCTGCCGGGCGTGGTGTGTGAGGTCGTAGCCGCGACGGGCGGCGTGGATGCGCATGCGCTTGTCGGGGAGCTGGCCGGCGTGCCAGCCGCCGATGCCGGCGGAGTCCACTACCCAGCTGTCGGAGTGGCCGCGGCGGGCGATTATGTCGCGGAAGATGCCCTCGGCCGCGGGGCTGCGGCAGATGTTTCCGAGGCATACGAAAAGCACCCTTACGGGGCGTGCGTCAGGCAGTGGGGGGAAGGAGGCTGGTGTCATTGGTGCGCAATTTATCAATTTGCTACAAAGATAGTGAAAATTTTTCAAAGAAAGGCAATCCGGCAATGCATCCGGGGCGAAAAAAGACGAGGGTGCACGGGCCGCGGCCCATACACCCTCGTGGTATTATGCAGTCAGTAATTTGTTTTGACTACTTTGGATCTTGCAAGTGATTATTTAACCACTTTGACAGCCTGCTTGGCGGTAGCGGTGCGGGCTTCTACGATGTAGAGACCGGCAGCGAGCTGAGCGAGGTCGAACGACTGACCTTCGGCAAGGGCTACGCTGGTAACCATAACACCGGCAGCGTTGTAAACCGAAACTTCAGCAGCTTCGAGGGCAACGATTTCACCACCGTTGTTAACGATGAGGTTTTCTTCAGCTGCAGCAACAACATCGGCTACGCTGCTACCGGGCTTGGTAGAGCCTTCGAACTTAACGGGAGCGATACCGTAACCTGTAACGCCGGGAGCAACCATTTCAACTACGGGTTTTTCTTCGCCGAGCTTGATGCGCTTGATACCGGAGTGGTGCAGGGGGTTGTTTTCATCGTAGTCTTCAGCCCACCAGTACTGACCCTTCATAGCGGTGTCAAAGTCCTGATTCTGCTGTTTTTCAGCTTCTTCGGCAGTGGGGGCGCGGTAGCACCAGTACATGTATTCGTTGTTTTCGTCGAAAGCGAGCTGCGAGATACCTACGTGTTCGTTGGTGGCGTTACCTTCGTATTTAACGGGGGCACCGTCGATGAGTTCGGCTTCGAGGAGGTCCCAGAACTGTTCGTAGTTGGGGTTGGGAGTCTGCATCAGGTTGTCAAGCTTGATACGGTAGAGACCGCCCTTGATGATGGTGGATTCAGAAGTACCGGCTTTTTCGATGTAGATGTAGAGGTCGCCGTGCTTTTCGTCTATGTTGAACGAAGTAGCGATGGGTTTGAGGGCGGTGAGGTAAGCGGTAGCGCCTTCAGCGGGGCCTTTGGCACCGGAAGCACCGATGTTCTTTTCTTTGAAAGAGAAGAGGCCTTCGCCGTTATACTTCATACCCACCCAGAAAAGGGGTTCGGGGTTGCCTTCGGCATCTTCGTCCTGAGTGATAGCGAAGCCGTTTTTGATACAGCCGTATACCCAGGGTTCGCCGTCGTAGAAGGGCATCCAGTTGTTTTCCATCCAAGAGGGATAATCCTGGGGCAGAGCGATAGCGTCGGCAGAGATTTTGCGGATGCATACGTTACGGTCGTTAACATAGAGGGTAGAACCGTAGATGTAGAGGCCGGTGGGGTCCATGTAAGCGTTGTTGCCGGTGTTGTCGAGCACCACAGCCTGGAAAACGTCGTCGCCTACTTTAGAGATGTAGAAGAGTTTGCCGTCGCCTTCGGTAGCAGAAGAAGCGCTGTACCAAAACTTCTTACCGGCAGAAGCGCCGTAGATGCGGTGCGAGAATTCGAGGAGCTGGAAGGTGTGCTGCATACCCATGGGGTAAACGTCTTCCTTGCCGTCGGCGTAGTAGCAGTGGAGGTCGTTGTCGTCGCCAGCGTAGTAGAGGCCGTTGGGCATACCCATGCCTTCGCCACCTACGGCGAGGTTAGCGTCGCCCTTGATGGTGAGGTAGCTCCAACCGGCAGCTTCCTGGTAGGTTTTCACCAGAGATTCGGGAACGGTAACGGTGATCTGGTCGCCTTCTTTGAACACGCCTTCAGCCATAGCAGCGGGATAGTAAGCACCCACGGTGATGTTCTTGAGGCCAGAACCGGCGAAGCAGTCGGCTTCGAGGATGGCGAGGATGTTACCGAAGTTGAGGTCGGTCACTTTGACGCAGTTTTTGAAAGCGTCCTGTTTCACAACGCATACGTTGCGGGTGATGTTAACCTTGGCGAGCTCGGGGCAGTCGGCAGCTACACCGAAGGGGATTTCGGCGGTGCTGAGGGTGAGTTCGGCGAGGTTAGCGCAGTTGGCAGCCACGTAGCGGCCTACAGTGCCGCCCAGCGCGATAGCTTCCACGCCGGTGCCGTTGAGCGAGTAGTCGCCCCAGGTAGCGCAGTTGGGCAGGTTGATGGCCTTGAGGTTTTTGGCGCCATAGAAAGCGTAGTCGGCGATTGCGGGGAAGTCACCGGTGAATTCGGTGGCGGCGCAAGCGGGAGCGTAGGCTTCGAGGGTGTTGGTGACCTTGTTTGCGATATAGTCGCCGTTGGCAGATGAAGCGTACACTTCGTTGCCTTCAGCCACGCTGAAGTTGGCGAGGTTGGCGCAACCCATGAACACACCTGAACCCAATGTAGCGGTGGTGGCGGGGATTGTGATGCCGGTGATGCCGGTGTTGGCAAAAGCCTGATTGTTGATGGTGGCTACATTTTCGGGGAGCACGAGGTTGCCGGCGATTTTAGAGCCTGAGAATGCCAGAACGCCGATGGTTTTCAGGGTAGCGGGGAGGTTGATTTCCTCGAGGCCTGAGTTCTGGAAAGCCATAGCGTCGATGAGGGTGATGGCATCGTTGAGGGTCACCTTTTTGAGCTGAGCGCAGTTCATGAACAGGCCCGAGCTAACGGTTGTGGAACCAACGGGGAAGGTGAATTCGGTGAGGCCGGTTGCAGCGAACACGTTTGTGCCGATGCTGGTCATTTCGCCTTCGAATACGATTTCGTTGAAGTTGGTGGCGTTTTCAAAGAACGAAGCGGGCAGAGCGGTGCAATGGCCACCGATGGTAGCTTTCTTGATGTTCTTACAGTTGCGCAGGGGGAGCGACGACATATCGCTGTACTTGTCGGCGAAGGGACGGTACATCACGAGCTCTTCGATAGGAGCGGAAGTGCCGAATGTAGCGAGCTGCCATGCGAGGGGAGTTTCGCCATCAGCGAGGACGAGTTTTTTGAGCGAAACGCAACCGGTGAATGTAGCGGAAGCGATTTCGCCGATACCGCCGGGGATGGTAACTTCAGCAAGCAGGGAGTCGTTTTTGAAGACGTCGCCGGCCATTGAAGAAGCGTCTGAGGGGAGCTGAACAGAAACGAGCTTGACGCAATCCTGGAAGGCGCCGCGTTCGATCTTGATACCGCCACCGGCTTCCATTTCAAACGATGTGATTTGGGTGGCCTTGAAAGCAGAACCGATTTTGCTTACGGTGTATTCCTTGCCCTCGTAGTTAACTTTTGCGGGCACTTTGATAGCACCGGTGTAGGCGGCGGGAGCGGGCACGGATGTGTCTGTGAGCTTCGCGTCGGCCTTTTGTACTTCTACATTGGTTTTGTTAACCTTGTAGACAATACCATTCTGTACGAAAGTCTGTGCTGAGGCAAACATCGAGCCTGCGGCCATCAGAGCGGCCATTGCAAGCGAGCGAGTCACCATAGGAGTAGAGAATTTCATGGTCTATTGATTGGTTAATAATTAGTTAATTCAGAATAAGATTACAGGGCACAATATGCCCTATAAGGATTTCAAATGCAAAGGTAAATGAAATTGTTAGAATACCAAAACTTTTAAGGGAAATATTTTGAAAAGATGTAAAAAAAGCCTGCGACACTATGGGTGCCGCAGGCCCGGGTGTGATTTCAGCTAATTATTTAACCCACTTGAGGGTGTCGTTGCCGGCTTTGACGATATAGAAACCGGCTGGGAGTGAGCTGAGGTCGACGGTGGAGGTGGCTGTGAGCACCGAGAGCACACAGGTGCCGTCGGCTGCATATACGGCTACGTGGCCGCCGGAAACGGGAAGCACCAGAGTTTCATCCTGAATATGGGCGGCGGCTTCGGTGGTGAAGGTGTCGTTGATGCCCAGTTCGGTGCTGTAATAGAAGGTTGAGGTGGCGTATTCGGTCTCGATGGCTTTGGTGCCGCCGGCCTGGGTGTAATACTGGCCGTAGGCGCGCACATGGTAGGTGGTGCCGTCCACGAGCTGCTTGCTGTTGACCTTGATGGTGCTGAGCTCGGGTGTGGAGTTGGCACCCTTGCGCAGGGTCACCTTGTAGCTGTTGCGTGTGGGGAAGGCATCGGTTTCCGAAATCTGGATGATCAGAGCGTCCATGCCCGACCATTCCTGCACCATGACGCCCTCGTTGGCGTGGATAGTGCCGCCCTGAGCCGTGGGATTGACGAATACGGGTGCTTCGTAGGCAACGTCGGCGGTGGCAAACTGTGCCACGGGCGATACTACTGATTTGCCGTCGCGGGTGGCGGTGACGCGCAGATAGTAGTTGTAGCCCGAGAGGAGGTTGCCGGCGGGCACTGTGATTGCAGCGTCGGTGGTGGTGGCGGTGAAGTCGATGGTCTTGAAATCGTTTTTGCGTGCCACTTCCACCAGGTATTCAGAGCCGTCGTAAGCGGGAGTCCAGGAGATTTCGGCCTGGGCGGGAGCGTCGTTACCGGTGGGGGTGAGGACGGCGATGCCGGCGGCTTTGAAGCTGCGTGTTTCAGACACTGTTGCGGGGACGTTCACACCGTGGGTGCGCACGCGCCAGTAGTAGGTCTTGCCGTCTTCAAACGCGCCGAAATTGGCGCAGTTGACAGCCGACTGACGGGTGGAGAGGGTGCCGAGCAGCTTGGTAAATTCGGCGTCTTCGGCCACTTCGAGGATGTTGTCGGCGTGGTTGTCCTCCCAGGTGAAGTCAAAGAGGGCGGCGGCCTGCTGTCCGTCGGCGGGATAAGTGAGCTTGGCGGGTGTGGCTGTGCCTACGGTAGCGCCTTCGAGCAGCATGGAATATTCGTTGCCGTAGCGGTCGTAGACGCAGACGCCGAAGGTGTTGGCGGTGAGGTCGGCGGGAATTTCGAGCGAGTTGGTGTAGCACACCTGCACCATATTAGCGCCGAGTGTCATGGGTTCTTCACCGGGAGCGAAGCTATACACGGTGTAGCGGGCGCCGTCGACAGCATCCCAGAGCAGTTTGTCGCCATCGCGGCGGATATTGGCCACCATAGCGGGCGCATATACATTGTTCCAATTGCGCAGGGGGGTGAGGGCGGGCGAGCTGAAAGCGTCGGCTTTGAGCTGATCGCCGAGCGAGGTGAGCTTGCCGTCCACCTTGTCCTGGGCGTTCATATACTTCTTGTAGGAGAAGAATACGATACCGCTTTCGTTTTCGGGCAGTGCGTCGCGGGCTATGAGGGCTTCGGAATTGAATTCCTTACCGCCGAAGCTGGAATAATCGCTCAGGGTCACCGACGAATAGAGGTGACGATTGAAGCGGGCGGCTGCCTTGGCCCACCAGTTCTGCATGCTGCCGAATTTTGTGGGCCAGTAGATCTGGGGCGACATATAGTCGATGATACCGGCGTTGTACCACGAAATGGGGTCGGAGGCGATGGACTGATACTGCCAGTCGCTTTCGGGGCAAGGCTCCAGGCCGTAGTCGCGGATGTTGGGGGGCGAAGCGGCGCCGGCGGGGCTTATGCCGAAGGGCATCCAGGGGGCGCGTTCCTTGATGGCGGTGAACACGCGGGTGATCATTTTGTTGACGTTGGCGATACGCCAGTCGAGCTGCGAGCCGATGTTGGGGTCGGCTTTCTTGGCCTCGTTATACAGGTCGGCATCGAGAGTCATGGGCGTGGGGCTGGTGTAGAAGTAGTCGTCGAACACCACGCCGTCAATCTCGTATTTGTCCATGATGTCCATAACGACATCGACGATGCGCTGCTGCACTTCCTCGAGTGCGGGGTTGAGGATGCTTTCCTTGGCCTGAACGATGAGCCATTCGGGATGGGTGTTAAAGTAGTTGAGGGGAGTGTCCTCGTGGGCGTTCTGACCGCAATAGCGGTAGGGGTTGAGCCATGCGTACACCTCGATACCGCGGGCGTGGGCTTCCTCGATCAGGAACTGGAAGGGGTCGAACGCGGGCGCTTTACCGCGGGTGCCGCTGACACCCTTTGACCACGGTTCGTATTTTGAATCGTATGCGGCGTCGCACATTGAACGCACATGGTAATAGAGCACGTTGACGTTCTGATCCTTGAGTTTGTCAAGGTTTTTGGTCAGGATATCCTTGTGGCGCTGGGCGGTGGTGGCGGTGATAGCCGACGAAGGCCAGTCGCTCAGATACGGTGTGCACCAGATTGCGCGGTGCTCGCGGATTTCGACGGCTCCGGCCGAGGGAGCCACCACGAGCGACGAGCAAAGGGCTGCCGCACCGATTATGGTTTTAAGTAGTTGTTTCATCTGAATTCTATAAAGTGATAATTGGAGATGATTGTCATGCTTAAGAGAATAAGCGCTGATGCGCCGGAGAAAATGAAGCCGTTTAAATTTTGATAATATGATTTTTTAACTTCGTGTTAAATCTAAACCGGCTTCAATTTATAAAAGGTAGCACCCGGAATAGGGGGTGCTACCTTTATATACATAACTCGCGGTGCGGCTTAGAAAAGCTTGGTGAGCGAGGGATTGATTACGATACCGGTAGCGAGGTCTTTGGTTTCGCCGTAGTTGGTGATATTACCGGTTGCGGGATCGTAAACCGCGATACCGGCGTGCACGCCAGAAGCATCGGTAGCATCGGGACGGAAGCAGAAGTAAACCTTGCCGGTATTGCTGTCGATAGCCATCTGGGTTACGTATAGGCCTTCTTCAGCGGTTGAGTTTTCGGGGGTACAATCCATAGCGATGGTCTTGGTGGCATCGCCGGTGGTCTGAGAAGCGTTGTAATCAACGATGGGGAATTCGAGGAAAGCCTGGGTGGGTTTCGACTGCCAAGCATACCAGCGACCGTTAGCTTCGTCGACTGCGAAAGTCGAGGTTACGGTGCCCGAGAGGAGCACTTCAGAGGGTTTGCCGTGCTTCTTGGCTTCGGTTTCTGAAGCATAGATATCAGAATCCTTGAAACGGAAGATACCGAAACCGTTGAAGAACTTACCTACCCACCACCAGCCGGCAGCATCTTTATAGATACCGTTGGTAGCAGCACCCCAAGAGATACCCTGATCCTTGAAGGGAGTGGTTTCGTTGGTCATCACGTAGTTGCCGCGACGGTTGTCGTCGTCCTTGCCTTCCACAGCGCCGCGTACGTTGGTTTCGATAGCGGTGAAACCGGTGTTACGGTCAGAGTAGTAAAGGGTGGTACCCTGGGCAAATGCGCGGTAGGGGTCGTTGAAGGCAGCGCCACCAACGTTGGTGATCACGATGTTAACGCCGGTACCGTCGGCCTTCATAGCGGTGATGTTACCGTCGCCAAGCACGCCGTTTTCGTCGTTGATGTAATAGTACTGCTTACCGGCGTCGAGGATGTAGATCCAGTCTTCCATACCGGCAGCTGCGCGAGCGGGAGCAGAAGCTGCATTTTCGGCATCGCCTTCTTCTTCTTCGCCACCGGCAGCTACACCGGCGGGCATAGAGTTGCAAGCGAGGTTGTAAACGGTGCTACCGGCAGATACGCCCAGGTCGTAGGGCATAACTTTGGTGCCTGCGGGCACGTCTTCCAGAATCTTGAGGGCCTTGATGTTGCCACCGCGTTCTGCATAGTAGATAGTGGCGGCGGGTTCAGATACACCTACCTGAACGTTGAGGAAGGCATCGGCCAGACGGCGGTTTTCGCCATCGGCGCGGGTGTCGAAGTATGTCTGGATCGACACGCGCTGCGAGCCGATGTTGCGGAATTTCACAGCAGCGGGATAATCCACGGTGCCGTCCTCGTGAGCCATACCCACGAATTCGGTAACTTCAGCACCTGTGGCTGCGTCTGTAGTACCCTCGGGGAACGACCATACGTATTTAACGGGGAGGTTTTCGGGGTTGGGGAGCTCGAGGGCGAAGGTGAGTTCGGTGCTGTTGAATTCAACGATTTCAGAGCTTTGGGTAGCCACTGTGAGGGTGGGAGTGATATCGTTGATCATCAGGGGATATGTACGTGTGCCAACACCGTCGATGGTGAGGGTAACGCGATACTGGCCGGCCACTTCGTATTTGTGAAGGGGCGACTGTTCGGTGCTGGTGGTACCGTCGCCGAAATCCCATTTGTAAGAACCGGTCTTAGCCGAGATGTTATTGAATTTGATGGTAGACACCACGTAGAAATCGAGGGTGTATTCCTCGCCGTCGACTTCGTATGTGAAGTCGACATCGGCGGGCGAATAGTAATTCGAGGTGTCATAGTCGTGTGAGCAAGACGCCATAGCGGCCGCGCCCAGAGCGAATATTGCGAATTTATTGATTAGTTTCATAGTGTGTTGGGTGTGACCGATTAGTTAATGCTGATAGTGAGCACATCATAGCCTTGACCCTGTTCACCCTTGGTGTCGTAAACACGGAACACAGCGTTGAGTGAGTAGTTGCGGGCAAAGTCAACCTTGTAGCAAGCGTTAGCCGAATCGTAGATCCAGTCTTCGAAGGGGATCTGCTCGATGAGTGTGCGGAATTTGGGCAGCCATTCAGGACGGATGCTGGTAACGATAGCACCGGCATTGTCGTCGTAACGGCAGAAGAGCCATTCAGAAGATGCATATACGGGATATACGGGCACATCACCGGTCCAGGCTTCGCCTTCGGCTTTGCTGATTTCAACGGCTACGTTTTCGTCGCCTTCGAGCTTGAAGTAGTAGTAACCTACGATGGCTTCGTCAGAAGCTTCGGTGTTGGAGAACCACTAGTCGGATTTGTCGGCTTCGGGCTGTTCCATATCGAAGGCGGGCAGACCTACAGCGGCAAACTGATCGTTGGTGAAGTCGTAAGAGATGTAAACCGAACGCAGGGCGTTGTAGTAAGAAGCGGTGGTTTCGGGGTCGGTGAGATAGCCAACGACAGTGGTGAGGAAGCCTTCAGCGAAGCCTTCGGGGTAGTAAGAGTCGAAGTTATCCTGATCCCAGGTGGGGATGTCGGCCCATTTCACGGGAGAAAGGGTGCGCGACACGGGCACTTCACAATTGATTACAAATTCATAGCCATCCCATTCAGCGAGGCTGTGGGGGAACACGGCGCAGCTCTGGAGCGAGCGCTCGGTGTCGGTCATGGTAGATTTGTGAGTCTAACCAAGAGAGTTACCGCCGAGTTTTGAAGTTACAGAGGCTTCTTCGGTACGAACGATCTGATACCAAACTTCAGAACGGTCGATTTCCATACCGGGGTGGGGGTTGTATTTACCCTGGAAACCGAAAGATTCACCGGCCTTGCATACGCTTGAGTTGAGCTGCCAGTATGCTTCAGGCACGGGCTGACCTACGGGAGCCACTTCATTGATGATGTCGTGCTTGGAGCAGGAGCTCATAGCGACAGCACCGAGGGCGAGGAGGCCGAGTTTATATTGGATTTTCATTATAGTTCAAATTTATGAGTTAATGAATGAGGAGAGATTATTCGGCGGTGAGAGAAGTGCGCTGACCGTATTCCAAAGCCCAGTTCATGGGTTTGAGCAGCCAGTGGTAGTCGTCGAGAGCGCCGAGGCGTTCGAGTTCCGCACGGTTATACTTGGTCTCTGTTTCGGGGTCGTAGTTGATACGCTGCAGCCAGGTGTTTTCCTGCTCTTCATTGCTCAGACCGTCTACGAAGAAGGGAGTGTAGAGGTTGTAGGGACGACGCAGGGTGGGATAGATGATTTCGTTGGCGTCACCGATACCGTAGTTGTTACGGTTGTTGGAGTAGTGGTAACGACGCATATCAGTCCACTGTTCGGGCTGCATGTACATTGCGATGTATTTCTGAATCATCAGGTCAGAGAGGGTGTACTGCGAGGGGTTGAAGTACCAGTGACCCTGACCGTTGTCTTCAGCGGCTACGACCTGGATACGGCCTTCTTTACCGGCTTCGTTGTCAAGGAATGCCTTAACATAGAGGGGGAACCACTGTTCACCGGCAGCACTGGCAACGTTGTTGGTGTAGGGATACAGGCCGTTGTGGTCGTCGCGGAAGCGCTGGAGGTGACGTTCGATGTTCATTTCGGTAGCTTCCTTGGCCAGAGCGCAAGCACCCACTTTGTCGCCCTTCCAATATGTAGCCTCAGCTTTGATGAAGTAGAGTTCTTCCATAGTGAAGAGGGGGTTGTAGCAGTCGGCAGCGGCAGCGTAAGCACCGGCGAGCAGGATGGGGAAGTGAGCCTGTTTGTAGACCTGACCGGCACCGATGTTGTTTTCGAGGTAACGGAACATGATCTTGTTGCTTTCGTTAGAAGCAGAGATAGGACCACTCTGGGGGAGGAAGAGGAGCGACAGACGGGGGTCGGCACCGTAACCGGTCTTCATTTCCCAAACGCCCTGTTTGGTTTCGTTGCCGGGGTTGCAGATACCGAGGAGGTCCTGAGCGAAGAATTTCGAGGGAACGGCGCTGCCGAGTTCGTTACCATAGCTCTGCCAGGTGTCGAAACGGGGGCTACCGGGACCCCATACGGCTGATTTACCGTCGGAACCGCCATCGAAATAGTAACGGGGTTCGTTACCGAACCATACGCCATAGAGGAGGTCGCCTGAACGCCAGCAGTTGATAGCTGCGTCGGCGGCATCGATGATCTTCTGGCAGGTAGCGGCGCTGCGGTCAATGTTAGGAATGTTGCGGAGCAGCAGACGGGCCTTCACAGCATAAACGAGGCCTTTCCATTTGCTGAGGTCGCCGTGGTAGAGACGGTCCTGCTCGGGAGTGATCTCGCGGTTGGTCTCACACTGGGTGATAGCGGGATCTTCGTACATCTTGAGCAGTTCTTCAGCTTCCTCGAACATCCAGGCATAGATAGAAGCCTGAGTGTCGTAGTGGGGGTTGTTAGACTGATATACCTCAACGCGGGGCATGTCGCCGAACATATCGGTGGTGAGCTGTGTAGACATCAGGTTCATTGTACGTGCGATGAGCTCGTAGTTGGGCGAACCGATTTCCTGAGAGTTCTGGATGATGTTACGGCCGTTCACGCCGATATCGTAGTAGTGACGACGCCACTGGGGGTGACGCTGCATGTTGAGGAGGTTACCCCAGCCGAACTTATAAGTGCGGTCGCCGGTCTGGGTTTTGCTCATAGTGGTGAGACACTGTGAGATGTAGATTCCGTATTCGGAGTGGTCGTAAACGCTCTGGTTGGCGAAGAACACAACGGGGGCGAGGCCGAGTTCCACAGTGTTGCTGTGGGCGCGGTCAGGGTTCACGTTGTCAAAGAGGACATCGTTACAGCCCGAGAGTGTAATGCCGGCAGCTACGGCCAACGACATTGCTTTTATGATATTTGAATATTTCACGGTTGGTGCAGATTAGAAGGTTACATTAACATTGAGGTTAAAGCTGCGGGTTGAGGGTACTGAGTACTGGTCGATACCCATAGAACCTGTACCGTTGCTGGCTGCGGGCATGATCTGGGGGTCGATGCCGCTGTACTTGGTCAGCAGGAAGAGGTTACGGCCGGTGAGCGAAGCCTTCAGACCCTTGATGGGGTTGGAAGAGCCGAGCTTGCGCATGAGGTTGCCGAAGTCGTAAGAAACGGTAACGTAAGACATACGCAGGTAAGAACCGTCTTCGATGAAGTTAGAGCCGGCAGCGTAGATATAGTTGTTAAATGTCTGCGAATCGAGGATAACGGGAGTGGTGTTCTGAACGTAAGTGCCGTCGGCCTGTTCAACCACGCCGTTGAATACGATCTTGTGACCACGGTATTTAGCGATGTATTCGCTCATACCGTTGCTCATGAGTGAGCGGCCGGTAACGTTAGCCACTTTACCACCTACACGGCCGTCGAGCAGGAACGAAACGCCGAGGTCTTTCCAGGTGAAGGTAGAACCGAGACCGATGAGGCAGTCGGGTTCGCGGTCGCCCAGATAGTTTTTCTTTTCAGGCGACAGACGGGGGTAGCCGTTTTCGTCCACGAGGATATCGCCGGCATCGTTGCGCAGGTAGTCGGTACCGAGGATACCGGTGGTAGAAGCGCCGAGGTAGCAAGAGGTGTAGAGGTCACCATACTGTGTGGTACCGTCAGAGATTTCCACCTGGCCTTCGGGCAGACGGGTCACTTTCGAGCGGTTCATCGAGAAGTTGAGCAGGGCGGTCCATTCAAAGTCCTTGGTGCTCAGGATGGTCTGGTTAACGGTAGCTTCGACACCCTGGTTGCGGATACCGCCCTCGTTACGGGTCTGGAGGATAGTACCTGATGTGGGAGATACACGAACCGATACGATCTGGTTGTCAACGTTGGTGTTGTAGTAAGCTACGTCAAGACGAGTCTTATTGTTGAAGAAGCGGAGGTCAAGACCAACTTCCCAAGTAGAAGTCATCTCGGGAACGAGGGTGATGGCCGACGAGATACCGGGGTCAACAGCAAAACCGGCGTCGGGCATTGTGAGCCACTGCTTGTAGTTCTGGCTGAACAGGTATGAGGGACAGTCTTTACCTACCTTAGCCCAGTTACCACGGATCTTACCATAGTTGAATACGGGGCTCTGGATGTTGAAGAGCTCGCTGAAGATAAGACCGCCGGTGAACGAGGGATAGAAGTAAGAGGCATCCATCTGACGGAGGGTTGACGAGCCGTCCTGACGGGCAGTGGCAGAGAGCTGGAGCACGCCGCGGAAGTCGTAACGGATTTCACCGAAGTAGCCGTATTTGTTACGTTTGGTGTTGTAGATGGTGTTGTCCTTGAGGTTGAAGATGCTTGAGTCGAGGTTGTTGAACGAGTAGAAGTCGCCTTCGAGCACGAAGTGGTAACCGTTCATTTTCCATTCCAGGCCCTGAGTTTCGGTGTATTCGAAACCGGCGAAGAAGTTCAGGTTGTTGTTTTCGTTGATGTTCCAGAGGTAGTTAACCAGAGCCTGAGCGGTGACACGCTGGCTGCGGCTGCCTGAGAAATAGTACTGACCCATGCGAGTCTGCCAGTCGCTGATAGAAGCGGTGCCGTCGGCAGATTTGCCGAATTCGTCGAAAGTAAATTCGCTGTTGCCGTAGCGGGGCACTTCGTAAGATTTATATGTGCTCCAGCCCTTATCGTAAGCGAATTTACCGGTGATGGTCAGGTTTTTGATGGGTTCCCACTGAGCCAGTGAGTTGATGATGACACGCTGGCTTTCGGTCTTGGAGTCGTCCATGTATCGCGACCAGTAGGGCGAGAGGCCGGCGCCGAGGCGCTGTGCGTCTGTCATGATGTCCCAGTCGTCGTAGCGGCAGCTCCAGTTGGGCAGGCCGTAGATGGTCTTATAGTCGCTCATGTCGCGGTTGATAGCCCAGCCGTACACGGTGCTCATGGCGTTACCGAACGCGCGAGAGTCGTTGTCGATGTAGTTGGCGCTCAGCATCAGTTTGAAGCGGTCGGAGGGGTTGAATTCACCTTTTACAAAGAAACCGAGGCGGTCTTTGTAGTCTTCGGGGATGATACCCTTGTTGCTCATCCAGTTGGCAGATGCGTAGGTCGAGAATTTCTCGTTACCGCCGGTCATGCTGATGTCATATTTCTGCATGAAACCGGTGCGGAGGAAGCCGCCGAGGTTGTCATAGAACTGGTCGCCTTCACCGGGCTGGATGCGGGGACCCCAGCCACCGGCCGAGTTGGTAACGTAGAAGCCGTTAGAACCGCCTACGAATTCCTTCTGGATGTTGGGGGTGTCGAGGGCGTTCGAGATTTCCCAGCCACCGTTAACGGTAACCGAAACCTTGCCGTCCTTACCGCTCTTGGTGGTGATAAGGATAACACCGTTGGCACCTTCCTGACCGTAGAGGGCAGAAGCGGCAGCGCCCTTAAGCACTGACATGCTCTCGATGTCGTTAGAGTTGATATCGCCGATCGAAGAAGCACCACCGCGCACGGGCATACCGTCGATAACGAAGAGAGGTTCGTTGCTCTGAGCGGCGTTCACCGAAGAAATGGCACGGATTACGATCTGAGAAGCCGAGTTGGGCGAGCCACCGGCCATAGATACCTGCACGCCTGAAACTTTACCCTGCAGGGTGTTCACGAAGCTGGCGCTCTGACCTGCGGTCACATCGTCGCTCTTAAGTTCCTGAACCGAGAAGTTCAGTTTAGATTTCTGCTGGCTCTGACCCATAGCGGTTACTACCACTTCGTCGAGCAGCTCGGTGTCGTCCTGAAGGACAACGTCGATAACTGTGCGTGTGCCTACAACTGTGCTGAAAGGTTTCAGACCCACAAAGCTTACCATAAGCTCGGCTTTGTCGTTGGGCACGTCAATTGAATATTTTCCGTCCAGGTCAGTCACTACGCCACCGGCATGTCCCTTAATGGTTACCGATGCGCCGATTACGACGTCGCCATCGGAGGCCTGAGTAACTGTACCTGTCACCACACGTGCTTGTCCTGCAAGTGCGAGAAGGGAAAATAACAGTAAAAATAGCTGTTTTTTCATAATTACTTTATTAGTTGTTTTTCAAGGTTAATTCGTTGAATGATTGGTTGTTTGGTCTAATTTTTACTTTGATGATCGGTTTAAAGAGATTAACTTACAGGCGACAGTGTACACTTCGCCTTTCTACTTAGGAGTACAAATTTAGCCGTTTTTTTTTATTATTCAACTATTTATTTCTTTATTTAGACTTTTTTAACGTTTGGGCACGATTTTTTAGTTAACCGTTTAAGTTAATTTATTCCGATTTTAGTCTTTGCGCCTTTTTAGCCCATATCTTTGCTCATCTGAGCTTTTTTGCATACCTTTGCACATTATATAATATATACACGTTAAACCATTCGTTTTTCTAACCTGAAAACAACTATGAATCTGCTAAAAACCGCTTTCTCGGCCGCTTCGATCGCCATCGCGCTTTGCTCCGGCTCGGCCTTCGCCGCCGATGAGCCCGAAGCTCCCTGGCAATATGTCAACGCTCAGGACCTCCGTGTGATCAACAAAGGATGGGACAACACCCTGCGCGATTACACCCGAATCCCCGCCAACCTCAAGGACAGCGTCCGCCCCGACCTTTGGGAACGCTCGCAGTGCTCGTCGGGCATCGGCGTGCGTTTCGCCACCGACTCTAAACGCATCGGTGTGAAATACGAACTCCTCTGGGACACCCATCTGATCCACATGGCCGACACAGGCCTCAAAGGCACCGACCTCTATATCCTTGAGGGCGACAGCGTATGGCGCCACGTCAACACCAACCGCCCTTACGTGAAAAAAGACGCCGACGGCAATAAAACCAAAGAGGTGGAATCCACCTACGTGGAACGCCTCGACGGTAAAATGCACGAATATATGATCTATATGCCCCTGTACGACTGCGTGAACGAGCTGTTTGTAAAGGTTGACTCGGGCGCCACCATCACCCCCGGCAATCCCGAGATAATTGACAAAAACCGTAAGATCATTGCCTACGGCACCAGCATCCTCCAGGGCGGCTGCGCATCGCGCACCGGCATGGTGGCCACAAGCATCCTCGGCCGCGAGCTCAACGCCGAAGTGGTGAACATAGGCATAAGCGGCGAGGGCAAGATGGACCCCTGCATGGCACGCGCCATGTCTCAGATTCCCGATGTCGACTGCTACCTGCTCGACCCCGTGCCCAATTGCACCGAGATGATGTGCGACACCCTCACCTACGACTTCGTGAAAATCCTGGCCGACGCGCATCCCGACACCCCCATCGTGGTGGTGGCCGGCCCGCTTTACCCCTACTCGCGCTACGATTCAATGTTTGCCAACTACCTGCCGGCTAAAAACAACGCACTGCGCCGCAACTTCGACCGTCTGGTGGCCGAGGGCTACAAAAACCTCTACTTCATTGAAAGCGAAGGTATGGACGGCCCCGAAGACGACGGCACCGTCGACGGCATCCACCTCACCGACCTCGGATTCCGTCATTACGCCGACCACGTGAAACCTCACCTCCGGAAAATCCTGGGCTGGTAACCGGCCATCCCCTACCCCGCTTAACTCACCTCCTCTCATAACCGCTTCATTCAAGTACACCTTATTAAATGGCAAAATTTCGCATCAATTATCTCGGCTGCAGCTCTGCCACGCCTACCGAACGCCACCTGCCCTCGTGCCAGGTCATTGATTTCCGCGACCGTCTGCTGATGATTGACTGCGGCGAGGGTGCTCAGCTGCAATTACGCCGACAGCACCTGAAATTCTCGCGCCTGAACCACATCTTCATCTCGCACCTGCACGGCGACCATTTCCTGGGGCTGCCCGGCCTGCTCAGCACCCTGGCGCTCCATTCAGTCGACTCGTCAGTGACGGTGCACACCTTCCCCGAGGGCATCGAGATTCTGAGACGCCTGATGAAAATGTTTTGCCACGATACATCATTCGCGCTACACTACCAGCCCGTGAGCCCCTCGGGGGGAATCGTCCTCGACGAGCGCAACCTCACCGTCGAGGCCTTTCCGCTATATCACCGGGTGCCCTGCGTGGGTTACATCTTCCGCGAAAAACCCAAAGAACGCCATATCAACGGCGATATGATTCGCTTTCTTAACGTCCCCGTTGCCCGGATCAAGGATATTAAGGCCGGCGCTGATTTCATTGACTCCGAAGGGCGCCTGTGGCCCAACGACCGCCTCACCTCCCCCCCCGACCCCTCGGCAAGTTATGCCTATTGCTCTGATACTAAATTTGATATGCGCGTAGCCGAGGCCGTGCGCGGCGTCGACACCATCTACCACGAATCCACCTACCTGAGCGACTGGGAGCACAAAGCCGGTCCGCGCGGACACAGCACCGCTGCCCAGGCAGGCCTGATCGCCACAGCCGCCGGCGCTCGCCGCCTGGTGCTCGGGCATTACTCGCAGTCGTATGACGACGACTCCCTGTTTGCCAAAGAAGCCGCCACCACTTTCTCGGGCGAAATTATCGCCGCCCACGAAGGCTTAACCCTCGATCTTATATGAATCAGGAAGACATCGACTATAAATTCATGGGCCAGGCGCTGGCCGAAGCCCAAAAAGCAGCCGAGGCCGGCGAAATACCCGTCGGCGCAGTCATCGTAGCCGGCGGACGCGTCGTGGGGCGCGGCCACAACCTCACCGAGACCCTCAACGATGTCACCGCCCACGCCGAAATGATGGCCATCACCGGCGCGGCGACCGAACGCGGTGCAAAATATCTGGCCGATGCTACCCTATACGTCACCCTCGAACCCTGCGTAATGTGCGCAGGCGCAATCGGTTGGAGCCAGCTCGGACGCATCGTCATCGGAGCCTCAGACCCCAAGCGCGGCTTTATGGCCGTATGCTCCCGATCGCCCCTGCATCCCAAGGCAGAAGTTACAACCGGTGTGCGAGCCGACGAGTGTCGCCAGCTCCTGCTCAACTTTTTCAAAAACAGGCGAATATGAAATTAATGCTCATTGCCGGTGAAGCCTCGGGAGACCTCCACGGCTCACACCTCATAGCCGCTCTGCGCAGCGAGCGTCCCGATACGGAGTTCACCTTCCTCGGCGGCGATATGATGATCCACGCCGCCGGTGTGCAACCCGTTGTGCATTACCGCGAAATGGCATTTATGGGATTCAGCGAGGTCATCCGAAACCTGGGCAAGGTGCGCCGCAATATGGCCGCCGCGCGCCAAGCCCTGGTGCAACAACATCCCGACGCCCTGATTCTCATTGATTACCCGTCGTTCAACCTCAAAATAGCCGAGACAGCCGCCAAGCTCCACATACCCGTATTCTACTACATCTCTCCGAAACTATGGGCGTGGAAATCGTGGCGCATCAAGGCCATCCGCCGCCTGGTTTCCAAGGTGTTGTGCATCCTGCCCTTCGAGCCCCGGTGGTATGCCCGGCGTGGTTATGCCGATGCCGTATATGTGGGAAATCCCTCGGTGGAGGAAATTGATAAAGCCCTGTCACAGGCTCCCGGCCGCGATGCTCTTTTTTCGGAACTAAAACTGCGCCCGCGCCCCCTGCTGCTCCTTATGCCGGGCAGTAGGCGCGGCGAGATCCGCTGCAACCTGCCCGTGATGGCTCAGGCTGCCCGCCGCTTCCCCGGCTACACCATCGCGATTGCCGGTGCCCCCGCCATCGACGACTCGCTATACACATCGATCGCCCCTTACCCCGTGATACGCAATCACACCTACGATCTGCTCCGCTACGCCCACGCAGCCCTCGTCACCTCAGGCACCGCCACGCTCGAAACAGCCCTTGCCGGAGTGCCGCAAGTGGTGGTTTACCGCTCAAACGGGTCGAAGATCGCATACAGCATTATGGAGAAGATTCTGAAAGTGAAATATGTATCCCTCCCCAACCTCATCCTCGATTCACCCGCCCTGCCCGAACTCCTCCTTCACCACTGCACCCCCGACACCGTAGCCGACACCCTGGCTCAACTCACCCCCAACAACTCACCCGCACGCCAGGCCCAACTCCAAGCCTCCCAGACCCTGCGCGACACCCTCACCACCCAAAAAGCCGCCCACACCGCCGCCCACATCATCCTCGACAGCCTGACACCGCCAAGCGGCGTCACTCCAGGCGCCTTCCGGACACAGACCCAAATCACTATATAACGCGTTGATACACAACGCATTGTAGGGACGCAAAATTTTACGTCCCCTGCCGGATGGCCAATCCGCGAACCCCATCCGGCGCGGGTCACACCGTCCAATGGAACGACGCCGCTCCGCGGTGTCGGGCGCGCGCAGGATGGCCACCACGCGACATCCATCCGGCGGAGGACGCAAAAATTTTTGCGTCCCTACAAAATATTGTTATTCAGACGTTTATCCCTGCAGCGCGTCTGACACCGCGGAGCAGCGTCACTCCATTGGACGGTGAACCCCAACACGGTGCCTCCCATCCGGCGCGTACCAAACAATTTTCCGCTGAACCGCATTGCGTCGCGGTGCGTTATATTTTGCGACATTTATATATCGAAAAATACGATGAAGAAAAGTCTTATTGCAATTGCTATCGTTACATTCAGCCTGGGTATCACCGAGTTTGGAATGATGGGGATACTTGAGGATGTGGCCCACAGCCTGGACATCTCTGTGGTAAAGGCCGGGCATTTCATCACGGCTTATTCCGCAGGGGTAGCCGTAGGCGCGCCGGGGCTGGTGTTATTGCGCAAATGGGGGTTGAAGAAACTGCTGTTGCTCCTCACATTTATCATCTTCATAGGCAATCTCTGCACAGCATTTTCGCCGGGATATATGACCATGCTGGTGTCGCGATTTATTTCGGGGCTACCACACGGCGCATTTTTCGGGGCAGCCGCTATCGTGGCCGAACGAATTGCCGACCCGGGGCATAAGGCCGAATCGGTGGCCATAGCCGTAGGGGGTATGACTGTAGCCAATATGGTCGGAGTGCCATTGGCCACATTCCTATCGAATGTGATAGACTGGAGAGTGGCGTTTATCGTGGTGGCCGTGTGCGCATTGACTGGTCTTATCGCAATAAAAAGCTACCTTCCGGCTCTGGCGGCGCTGCCGGATACAGGTATCAAGGGGCAATTCCGGTTTTTATCTAAACCGGGTCCGTGGCTAGTGTATGCCGGCGTATTTTTCGGGCAAGCGTCAGTCTACTGTTGGTTGAGCTACATCGCTCCGCAGATGACCCAAGTCACGCACTTCTCACAGTCGGCAATGACCTGGATTATGGTAGTGGTAGGCTTCGGAATGGTGGTGGGCAACAGCGTGGCCGGCAAACTGTCCGACCGCTATTCGGCCGCTCACGTCACAGCCATTATCGCCGGTGCGCTTGTCTTAATTATGCCTGCTTTATACTTTTGCGCGCCGTTCAAGGTTCCGTCGGTAATATTCGCGTTCATCGCACCCGCGTGCCTGTTTGGAATCGGAGGTCCGCTTCAATATCTGATAGTGCGCTATGCCAAAGGAGGCGAAATGCTTGGCGGTGCGGGTATTCAGATAGCCTTCAATGTATCGAATGCCATGTCGGCATCATTGGGCGGAGTAGCCATTCATCAGGGCTGGGGGTATGCATCGCCCGCGCTGGTGGGCGTGCCGTTTGCGCTCATCGGCAGCATTGCGCTTTTCATTCTATATAAGAGATACCCCATTGGCAATCGGTAAATCCCACAGCAGGCCGCTACGAATCGGAAAAAATGCGCGTTTGTTGGTATAATTCAAAAAAATGTAGTATTTTTGCCACGTAAAGTTTTTTAATAAATATCTCTTAAATTTAGCTTTATCCTGCGTATGCGTACAAAATATAACCGTGTCCTGCTCAAGCTCAGCGGCGAGTCGCTGATGGGTGCTCAGGGATATGGAATTGACAAGGATCGTCTGAATATCTACGCCTCTCAGATTCAAGAGATTGTGAACGGCGGCGTACAGGTGGCCATCGTGATTGGCGGCGGCAATATTTTCCGCGGCCTGAGCGGTGCGTCCAAGGGGTTCGACCGCGTGATGGGCGACCAGATGGGTATGCTGGCCACGGTGATCAATTCGCTCGCCCTCTGCTCGGCGCTGCGCGCTCTGGGGCAGGCTGCCCGGGTGTTCACAGCCATTAATATGTTCCCTATCGGCGAACAGTATTCAAAATGGAAGGCAATCGAGACCCTGGAAGCCGGCGGCGTGGCCATCATCGCCGGTGGCACGGGCAATCCGTTCTTTACCACCGACACAGGCTCGGCTCTGCGCGCCGTTGAGGTCGACGCCGATGTGCTGCTCAAGGGCACACGCGTCGACGGCATCTATACCGCCG
>CAZHDH010000033.1:0-24939 GCA_964531245.1 uncultured Bacteroides sp.
ATAGCTACCAACGATTCACACTTTGTGAACGAAGAAGATGCCGAAGCTCACGACCACCTTATCTGTGTGTCAACAAAATCAGACCTTAACGATGAAAAGCGTATGCTTTACACCAAGCAGGAATGGTTCAAGACCACCGATGAGATGGCACAGCTATTTGCAGATATTCCCGAGGCAATCGAAAATACGAATGAGATCATAGCCAAAGTGGAAACCTACTCGATTGACCACGGCCCAATCATGCCCAACTATGAGATACCGGCTGATTTCGGCACCGAGGAGGAATACCGCAGCCGTATCACGGAGCAGGAATTATTTGACGAATTTACCCGCGATGAGAAAGGCAATGTGGTGCTGTCGCAGCAGGACGCAGAGGCAAAAATTGAGAAACTGGGCGGCTATGAGAAGCTGTATCGCATAAAATTCGAGGCCGATTATCTGCGTAAACTCGCCTACGAAGGTGCTCACAAACGCTATGGCGCAGAGCTGTCGCACGAGGTGGTGGAGCGCATCGACTTTGAGCTGCACATTATGAAGACGATGGGTTTCCCGGGCTACTTCCTTATAGTGCAGGACTTTATACGCGTGGGGCGTGAAAAGCTGGATGTATCCATAGGGCCGGGCCGTGGTTCGGCTGCAGGATCTGTGGTGGCATATTGCCTGGGAATCACCCAAATCGACCCGCTGAAATACGACCTGCTTTTTGAACGCTTCCTGAACCCGGACCGTATATCGCTGCCTGATATCGACGTAGACTTCGACGACGACGGGCGCGGACGTGTGCTCAAATACGTCACCGAAAAATACGGTGAACCAAACGTAGCGCATATCATCACATACGGCACCATGGCCGCAAAAAGTGCGATCAAGGACGTGGCTCGCGTAGAACAGCTTTCAATCCCGGAAGCCAACCGACTTACAAAACTTATTCCGGCACACATGCCCATGAAGAACGGCAAGGAACTCAAACCCACGCTTGCCAACTGCTATGAATATGTGCCCGAATTCAAGCCGGAACTCGAAAGCTCCAACCCGCTTATAGTAAATACGCTAAAATACGCACGTGCTCTGGAAGGCAATGTGCGCAATACCGGTGTGCACGCTTGCGGTGTGATTATCTGTCGCGATGATGTGAGCGACTGGGTACCTGTGTCCACCGCCGATGATAAGGAGGAGGGTAAGCTGCTCGTGACCCAATATGAGGGTTCGGTGATCGAGGAAACCGGCCTGATCAAAATGGACTTCCTGGGGCTTAAAACCCTATCGATCATCAAGACAGCCGTGGCCAATATCAAGGCGCACACCGGCGAAGTCGTGGATCCGGAACAAATTGATATCGAGGACGAAAAGACATATAAGCTATATGCCGCGGGGCGCACCATCGGCACATTCCAGTTTGAATCGGCCGGTATGCAGAAATACCTGCGCGAGCTGCAGCCCACCAAGTTCGAGGATCTCATAGCCATGAACGCCCTTTACCGCCCCGGGCCCATGGATTACATCCCCGAATTTATTGACCGTAAGCACGGCCGAAAGCCCATTGTGTACGACCTGCCCGGCATGGACCGTTATCTGAAAGACACATACGGTGTCACCGTGTATCAGGAACAGGTGATGTTGCTGTCGCGTCTGTTGGCCAACTTCACCCGCGGCGAGAGCGATACCCTGCGCAAAGCCATGGGTAAGAAGCTCATCGACAAGATGAACGCTCTGAAGACCAAATTCCTGGCCGGGGGGCAAGCAAACGGACACGATGCCAAGACCCTCGAAAAAATCTGGGCCGACTGGGAAAAGTTTGCATCATACGCCTTCAATAAATCACACGCCACATGCTACTCGTGGGTGGCATATCAGACAGGCTATCTCAAAGCACACTACCCCGCCGAATATATGGCCGCGGTGCTCACCCACAACCGTTCCGACTCGGCCAAGCTCACCGGCTTTATGGATGAATGTAAAGCTATGGGTATCACCGTTAAGGGTCCGGATGTCAACGAATCGGTGCGCGATTTCGGTGTCACATCAGGCGGCGACATTCGCTTCGGTCTCTCGGCAATATCGGGCATAGGCGACACCGTGGTGGATGAAATCGTGAAGGCCCGCGGCGATAAGCCCTTTGCCGACATTTACGATTTTGTGGAGCGTGTGCCGTCAAGCTCCATCAACCGCCGCGTGTTTGAAAACCTTGCTCTGGCAGGCGCCTTCGATTGCTTCGGTACATTGAAACGCGAAGATCTGGTGGACGACGGCGGCGGTCGGCCCGGCGATTCGGTGCCCGAAATACTCCTGAGATACGGTGCCCTGCATCAGAACGCCCAACGCAGCCGCGAGGCATCGCTGTTTGATTTCGCCGACGAGGAACTTAACACTGAGGCCCGCCCCAAGATACGGCCGGCTGTGCCGTGGTCTGACATCGTGCGGCTTGACCGCGAGCGCGAGCTGGTGGGTATGTACCTTTCGGCTCACCCCCTCGACCCCTACTACATCGAGCTAAATTACGGCACATCTTTCCGCTTAGCCGACCGCGATGATGACGAACCCGTTGACGGCAAAGAGGTGTCATTTGGCGGCATTGTCACCGAACGCATCGAACGCACCACCCGCAAGGGTACTCCGATGCTCATTGCCAAGCTTGAAGACTTCACCGGCTCAACCGAAATACGGATGTTCCAGGAGCAGATACAGCAATTCGGACACATTCTGGTGGTGGGACAGCCGGTGCTGGTGCGCGGCGCGTGGCGTAAAAACCGCTATAACGACGACATCTTCTTCAACGTCATAAACATTCAGCCCCTGGAACAATCGCGCGGAAAAATGGTAAACACACTGTTGCTCCAGCTCAACGCCACACAGTGTGCCGACGTATTCTCAAAATTGCTCCTCGAACAGATACAGACCGGCGAGGGCCAGCGCGTGAGCCTAAGTATCATGCTCGACTCGGGCATCCCGGAGCGCACCGACCGCATACGCCTCAACTCCGGTTATCACATCCACATAAATAAGACATTTCTGAAACAACTTAAAGAAATGGACATCCCGTTCGATCTCACGCTCGAACGTGTATAAAAACAAAAATATCACACATCTAAAATCATATAACAATGGCACAAACCATCACAGATCAGAACTTTGAAGAACTTCTGGCCACCGGCAAGCCTATGCTCGTAGACTTCTGGGCCACATGGTGCGGCCCCTGCGTAGGCATGGCCCCCACAATCGACAAAATCGCCGAAGAATACGCCGACCGCGCCATCGTGGGCAAATACAATGTGGACGAGGAGGGCGACCTCTCGAACACTTATCGCATTATGAGCCTCCCCACCATCCTTTTCTTCAAGAACGGTAAGAAATCAGACATCCGTCTGGTGGGCTCGCAGACCGAGGACAGCCTCCGCAAAGCCCTCGATCAGCTCATCGCAGAATAAAGATCTCACGGAAAATCAACGAGTGTCGAAATCCGTGGGGGATTTCGACACTCGTCATATTGTCAGCGTAACTTATGATTTCGGATGATCTCATCAGCCAGATATATATCGCTCCTGCATATCAGATCGGCTGTGCCATCATCTATCATATCAAACAATGGCGAAGAATAAAGCATATCCATTGCACATTCAAGCGATATATGCTCTTTCTCAGCAATCAAGTCAATTATACGGGCATATTTCATATCCCGCAATACCCGCGTCGCTCTATCCATTTGTGTATTCCTGATATTCTATAAACTTCAGACAATTATCTATAGCCTTTTGAGTAATAAAGCATAATTGATTATTCGGCATTTCATACACGAGCTTTTGAAGCGCCTGTTCCCTATTGAAAACTCCGGCCATATAAAGGTCCACTGTCTGAAATACTTTGTCGTTGGCAACTCCACCTTCAATAATATCGTATTTAAGATAATCGCTTTTACCGCTTCGGCAGCTGCACACAAAGTCGAGCCAGTCAGCATCATACGCATTAAACTCTTTGATTTTCAGAGATGCATCAGGAGTATAGTCGAAAATATGCAGATAGGCATTGTTTCCGGCTCGGATAAAACGTTGAGCGTATTTTTCAGCTTGTTCCTTAAATCTGGTTACATAGAAGCCTTTCCCGAAATCAAGTGCATTCCGGGAATGTAACACGTCGGGCGATGTAAAACGCTGATCAGAAGAATGGTAAACTAACATATTTCGTACCCTCGCTTTTTCATAATACTCAGCACATCTTTGGCCACATATTCCAAACTAAAAGTGTGAAGGACATCGAAAGCGGCAGCCAAATAATCTTTAATCAATCCCGCAGCTCGTAACTTCTGATAGATATAGGAACAAGACTTACCGGTCATAAGAGCTAACGCTCCAATAACGCAGGTTATATAGTCTATTTGTTCTTTTGTCATAAAATTCTATTTTTATACGTTACCCTTGTCCGAGCATTTCGAGGAACTGGGATTCGTCGATTATAGGGATGTTGAGTTTTTGGGCTTTTTCGAGCTTGGAGGGTCCCATATTGGCGCCGGCAAGCACGTAATCGGTCTTTTTGGAAATGGAACCAACGTTTTTGCCGCCGTTGCGTTCTATCATATCCTTATACTCGTCGCGGCTGTGGCGCTCGAACACTCCGCTTATCACGAAGCTCTTTCCGGCGAGTATATCACTGCGCTGGCCTGTGGACTGTTCGGCAAGGGCGAGCTGGACACCGGCGGCACGCAAGCGTTCGATATTTTCACGATTTACGGGTGCTTCAAAATATTCCACAATGCTGCGGGCTATGCGGGGACCTACATCCTCAATTGATTCGAGGCGCTCGGGGGGCATACTCATCAGAGTGTCAATATCACCGGTGGCACGTGCAATTTTCTTGGCCGTAGTCTCGCCCACAAAGGGTATTGACAAGGCATACACCACGCGCTCAAACGGCACCTGCTTGCTGGCCTCGATGCCATCGAGCACACGCTCGGCACTGCGGTGCCCGAAACCTTCGATTTTCAAAAGGTCAGCATCAGTGAGGTCATACAGATCGCTGTATTTGGTTACTAATCCGGTTTTGTAAAGGGCTTCGGCCGTTTCCTCGCCAATGCCGTCAATATTCATCATACGTCGCCCCACGAAATGCTCGATGCGTCCCACGATCTGCGGGGGGCAACCATATTTATTGGGACACACCCAGGCGGCTTCCCCTTCGACACGCACAAGCGGGGTATCGCAAGCCGGACATCGGGTGACAAACCGCACCGGCTCGGCGCCGGATTCACGGGCCGCGGTATCCACTCCGGTGATTTTGGGAATGATCTCGCCGCCTTTTTCAACATATAGCATATCGTGCTCATGGATGCCCAGGGTGTTTACAATATCTTCATTATGAAGCGAGGCACGTTTGACTATGGTGCCCGAAAGAAGCACCGGCTCAAGGTTGGCTACCGGAGTGATGATGCCCATGCGACCCACATCAAAACTTACGAATCGCAGACGCGTAAGGGCACGCTCGGCCTGGAATTTATATGCCACGGCCCAGCGAGGGCTTTTGGCCGTGAATCCCAGATTTAGCTGCTGCCGCAGCGAATTGACCTTGAAAACCAGTCCATCCGTAGCCACAGGGAGCTGTCGGCGGGCTGTATCCCAATGATTAATGTAGCGGTCAACTTCCTCGAGCGAGTCCATAAGGGTCATTGCGTCCGACACCTTAAAGCCCCATGAACGCGCAGCCTGCATATTATCATAATGATTATCGAAAGGCAGATTTTCTCCAAGCAGATAATAGAAATATGCATCCAGACGGCGGCGACTCACCTCGGCCGGATTTAGCAATTTGAGTGTGCCGGAGCAGGCGTTGCGTGGATTGGCAAACAGCGGTTCTTCATTAAAAGCGCGCTCGGCATTAAGACGTTCAAACGACTCCCAGGGCATCACGATTTCGCCACGAATCTCAAACATTTCGGGCCAGCCGGAGCCTTGCAGCTCAAGGGGCACAGAGGGAATGGTCTTTACGTTATCTGTAACCACATCGCCCTTTTCGCCGTCGCCGCGGGTTACGGCGCGCACCAGCCTGCCGTGCTCATAAATGAGAGATATACCCGAACCGTCGAATTTCATTTCACCAACGATGCTCACCCGCTGCCCCGGCAAAGCCTCCTTGACGCGACGCACCCAGGCATCCACATCCTCAATAGAATAGGTGTTTGACAGCGACAGCATCGGATAGATGTGCGGTGTCTGTTCAAAACCTTTTGAGAGGTCGCTGCCCACGCGCTGTGTAGGCGAGAGGGGATCGAACATCTCGGGATGTTGCTTTTCAAGATTTTCGAGTTCTTTGAGAAGCATATCGAAATCGTAATCAGAAATATCAGGAGCGTTCTCCACATAATATTTCCGATTATGCTCATTTATTTCCTTGCGCAGCTGCAATATACGTTGGGTGTCTTTGTCCATATCCGAATAATGTTATGACGCAAAATTAATCTTTTGCGCGGGATTCTCCAAAAAAATCAGGTTAAAACATCGAAAGCGTGTCGTGTGTGACACAATTTTTTGTACCTTTGTATTCCTTAAATGTCGACATTATGCAGGATTACGCTTCAATAATAGAATCTTCACTGGCCGGAATGGATATGCCTCAGGGATGCGACCGGCTCTATGAACCCATCACTTACACTCTGGCCGGCGGGGGCAAACGTTTGCGCCCGTTGCTTGCTATGGTGTGCGCCGGCGCTTGCGGTGTGGATCCCGCTCGGGTGCTTCCTCAGGCTTTGGGTATCGAGATGTTTCATAACTTCACTTTGCTTCACGATGATGTGATGGACCGCAGCGACACACGTCGCGGGCGGCCGACCATTTTCGCACGTAATGGTGCTGTAAGAGCTATCCTATCGGGCGACGCGCTGCTCACCCTGGCCACAATGAAAATGGCTGAAAACGCCGGTGAGTTCACTCCGCGCCTGCTGGGTATGTTCAACCGCACCGCCCTGGCCGTATATGAGGGCCAGCAATGGGATACGGATTTTGAGTCGGCGGCGCCCACAGACATTTCCGAGGACGATTACATCAATATGATCCTGCGCAAGACCGCCGCCCTGATCATCCTGCCATGCCTCGTGGCGCCCACCATTGCCGGTAATGATGAGGCTCGTGAAGCGCTGAAACAATATGCCCTGCATCTGGGTCTGGCTTTCCAACTGCGCGACGACTGGCTCGACACGTTTGGCGATGCCGCTACCTTCGGCAAACCCATCGGCGGCGACATAGTCAACCGCAAACACACCTTGCTGTTCATTCGCGCCTGGGACCGCGCTCCCGAAGCTATGACTGAGGCATACAAGAGCGACGACCCAATAGCTTCCGTAACCGCGATATACCGCGACCTGGGACTTGATACCGAGATCCAAAATATGATTGATGCCGAATGTGAAGCAGCTTGCGCCGCTCTGGACGGTGCATCGCTCGAAGCAGAACATAAGGCTTGGCTCGTCAAGCTGGCCCACTCGCTTTCAACACGCACAAAATGATTGATACTCATACACATCTGTATCTGCCGGAATTTGATACCGACGGGGGTGGCGAGGCTGCGGTGCGCCGCGCTATGGCCGTGGGAGTGGAGCACCTTGTGTTTCCGGCCGTAGATCCGGCATCGGTGAATCCAATGCTCGCTCTTGCCGATAAATTTCCCGACAATATTTCTGTGGCCATGGGGCTGCATCCCACCGAGGTAAAGGCCGACTGGCAGGAGGCTTTGACCGAGATGATGCAACACCTTGAAAGCGACCCGCAGCGATATGTGGCTGTGGGCGAGGTGGGTATTGATCTGTATTGGGACGCGACATTTGAACGCGAACAGATGCAGGTGCTTGACCTTCAAGCTCAAAAAGCCCGCCAATATGGATTACCCATGATAATCCATTGCCGCGAGGGATTGCCGCAGGCTCTTGAAGTGCTTGAAAGCTATGCGGATGTGCCGGTAGTGTTCCATTCGTTCGGTGGCAGTGCTGAAGATGTATCTCGCATACGCCGGAAGCTTGATCCGATGTTTGGCATCAACGGCATAGTGACCTTTAAAAACAGCAAGCTCGGGGAAGTGCTCCCGGCCATAGGTGCCGATCGCCTGCTGCTGGAAACCGACTCGCCATACCTGGCTCCGGTGCCCAAACGTGGTAAGCGAAACGAGAGCGCATTCCTGCCACACATCGCCGCTGCCGCGGGTCAATACCTGGGACATACTGCATCGGAAATCGACCGAATTACCACCGCTAACGCAAAAGGATTCTTTTTCGATAAAAAAATCGGTTAAACTATCGACCTTTTCAAGAATCTAATTGTTATAGACATAAACTCAAAATCTACCATTATGAATATCCGCCATCTCACCATGCTTTCATTGTCGCTGCTTGTATGCGCATCTGCAAGTGCCTTCGATGACGACGACGATGACATCTATTACAACCCCTCGAAGTCCAAAAAGACCGAGACTACTAAAGCCAAGACAGCAGCCGAGGCCGGCTACTATTATGTGCCAAATCAGGTGGTGAACTATCAGGATCCGGCATTAAATCAGCCCACCGGCACCGGGCTGCCTGTGGACGTGGACACCTACAACCGCCACGGTCAATTTCTGGTGCAGGGCGATTCCATCACCCTCGACCAGTTTATCGCCGACGAGGATGCCTTTGCCTACACGCGACGTATTGAACGATTCCACAACGAGGATATCGTGAATGGTTCGGATGATCAGGAACTCATAGACTATTACTACAATCAGCCTGCGACCACGGCCGATGTTAATATATATGTAGTGAACTCTGACCCCTGGGGTTGGAATACTTGGAACACCTGGGGTGGCTATTACCCCTGGTACTCGCCCTACTCTTCTTACTGGTACAATCCCTACTGGTACAACTCGTTCTACGGTCCGTCGTGGAACTTCAGCTGGGGATACGACCCCTGGTATTCGTGGAGCTTTGCCCCCGGATATTGGTCGCCCGGCTACTGGGGACCCGGTTATTGGGGACCCGGCTACATCGGCGGCGGTTTCCGACCCTATCCCACGAAGCCCTCGAACGTCGCTATAAACAATCCGGGGTCGTCGCGTCCGCACGCAGCCGCCGGCAGCTCCTCGGGTAGCACCATAGGTCGCCGTCCCGGAGCCATCAGCGTAGGAGCGAGCAATCCTGTGACCCGCCCCGGCAGCGCGGCTACATCACCCAACCGCTACACCGGCACCATCACCCCCGGCACAGCGGCCTCACGCCCCGGCATGTCCACCGGTTCGGGCGCTTCCACTAACCTCAACCGCGGTCGTGGCAGCATCACCACCACCCCCTCAAACACTCCACGCCAGATGAACACCACCACGACGCGTCCTGCAAGCAACAGCTCATCATCGCGTCCCGGCTGGAACTCGTCATCATCTTCATCGTCATCCTCGCGCAGCTCCTACAATTCCGGCAGCAGCCGCAGCACGGGAGGTAGCGGCTTCGGAGGCGGCAGCCGTGGCAATGGCAGCGGAGGTGGATCAACCCGCGGACGTCGATAGTCAAATTTTCCTACTAACATACGTTTCGACACATTATGAAAAAGACTCTGATAGCCTTTGCGGCCGTGGCCGCACCGCTGGCAGCCGGTGCTCAAAGCGCGGTTGACGCATACAACTTTTCGCAAACCGAAACCCGCGGAACAGCTCGATTTATGAGTATGGGCGGCGCATTTACCGCTCTGGGCGGCGACTTGTCCACATTGTCGCAAAACCCTGCGGGCCTTGGCGTTTACCGCAAAAGCGAGATTGGTGCCACACTGGATATTTCACCCCGACGCATTACCTCCACAACATCGTCCGCCAAGATTTCGACAGATGCCACCAAAGTGTTCTGTAATAACTTCGGATATGTAGGCGTGGCCAACCTGGGTGGCGCGTTGCGCACCTTCTCGTGGGGCGTGTCCTACAATCGCGTAGGGTCGTTCAGCCGAGAGTTTACCTCATACGACCGCTATGCGCCCTCGTCGCTCACCAATTATGTGGCCAGCTTTACCAATAACAGCGGCTACACACCCGGGCAGCTTGCGTTGACCGACAGCTATAACCCCTACCAGGATAGCGATGCCGACTGGCTTTCGATCCTGGCCTACAATTCGTTCCTTATCAACGATGTGAACGGCCGATTCTATGGACTGGACCAGAACGGTACCGACGGCGACGCTCAATCAATCGTGCGCCAAAGCGGCTATGTCGACGAATACAACATTGACTTCGGTGGCAATATATCAGATGTGGTAATGTGGGGCCTGGGCCTGGGCATTCAGGATCTGAGCTTCAACAGCACTGTGGCATATTCTGAAAGTATGGCCGGCGCATATATTCCATCGGCCAACGGCACTATGGAAACCGGATCCACCGAATACGAGATGGTGAACTACCGCAACGTGAGCGGCTCGGGAGTAAACCTAAAATTTGGTCTTATCTTCCGCCCCATCAATGAATTCCGTATCGGTGTGGCCGTACATACCCCCACGTGGTATTCGATGTCGTCAAACCAAACCGCCACGGTTAATGCCAATTTTATGCCCGACAACAATACCGGCGGCATTAACGTAAACAATGAATACACCGACGATGCCTATTACAACTTCAAACTCAACACACCCTGGAAATTTATGATCGGCGCGGCCGGTGTGATAGGCAATCAGGCTATCGTGAGCCTTGATTACGAACGTCAGGCTTATAACGATATGAGCGTGAAATATCAGGACGGCTGGGGCAACTATGTGTCCGATGATTATGTAAACCAGGATGTAAAGAATTACTATAAGGCAGCCAACATAATCCGTCTGGGCGTTGAATATCGCCTCACTTCGCGCCTGAGTGCTCGCGCCGGTTACAATTACAGCACCACCACCTCGAAGCAGGAAGTGCTCGACGGCAATGAGCAAGTGTTTACGGCAGGCACAGATCCTTCATTCACAATGAATAAGGATGTCAACTCGATTTCTCTGGGTCTTGGCTATCGCTGGAGCGGATTCTATGTAGATGCCGCCTACGTATGGCGTCAGCGCAATTCCGAATACTGCGCATTCACCAGCTACGACGGTATCGCCGCCCCGAAAGCCTCGCTGTGTGAGACAACCAACGATATAGTGCTCTCAGTAGGCTTCCGCTTCTGATCATACACACCTATATGCCCGCCGGGCGGATTTTATGTGATATAAAAAATGTACGGAGGCCTTTCGAACCTCCGTACATTTTTATAGATTTATGGATATGAGCGACATTATTTCTTGCGATAGCCGCATTTGTGGCAAACACCATTTTCGTCAAGGGCGATTCCACACAGGGGGCAACGGTCGATATCGTTGTGGGTGTTAAATTCCATCTCGGCAGCGTTCACACCGCTCGTAAATTTGATCTTGGCGATATTCAACTTATCTTTAAGCAGATCATAAACAATCTTGATCATACCTTCCACGGTCATAGTTTCCTTAGTCACGACAAGGCGGGCATCGGGATAGGCAGTGGCGAGTTCGGTCTTGAATGCTTCGCCTTTCATAGTGTTCTGTGGATGGCCGTTCAGAATACCCTGTTTTTCATAAACAGCAAGTATTGCGGGGAGCAGCGGATCGTCTTCGCGGAGTACGAGCGCGTGGTCAAAGTTCTGTAACACGCTCCAGGCGGTTTTTCTGATTTCATTGCATGGGAATACCATGTTAACACCTTCGTTTACGGTATCTTCCACTTCGATGGTCATGATTCCTGTGTGGCCGTGAAGGTACTGTGCCTCACCCTTGAATCCGTAGAAACGGTGGGCATACTGAAGATCAAATGTAGTAATACTTCTCATACGTTGAATTAATTTGGGATAAGTAAGTATATAAGTAACTGATTGAATTATTGTCAGTCGCTTTAGGGAGAAAAGCCTCCTTTACAATTCAAACACAGAGGTTGCGGGATTGTTCAATTTGAGAAGAAAAAAACCGGTCTGTTTTATTTTTTATCCTTATTTCGCAGGTTATCGGCGCGCTTGCGGTAGCGTGCCGCCTGTTCGGGGTCGCCGAGATCGTCGTACAGATAGGCAAGCTCGGAGTATATATCGGCATTGGACGGTGCGAGTTTCAGTGCCTTTTTCAGGTATTTTTTTGATTCTTCAAGGTCGCCGGAGTTGTGATATAATGTTCCAAGTTCAAATGGCGCTTCAAACCGCTCATATAGTCGAGTGATTTCAGAGAGGTTCTGAATGGCCGAATCGATGTCGCCGTCAAGAATATCAACACGAGCTATCCCGAGGCGAGCTTCGTAGCAGCGGGGATTGAGATCCAGCGCCTTCTTGTAATTGGCGCGGGCCGGAGCGGCATCCCAGCCCTCGTCAAGGCAAGCATTTCCCATAGCGACATATTCATCGGCTAATGTATTCAGCTTGGCTTGCATACGCCCCAGCTCGGCGCGGAGGCGCTGCTCCTCGCGGCGACCGGAATTCAGGGCGTAGAGTTTCTGAGCCAACAGTCGGCGTGCGTCGGCTCGCTGCACCACCGGCTTTAGCATCAGTGCCTCGGAAAAAATATCAACGGCCTGGGTGAAATCGCCCTCATTGAATTTTTTGGCAGCATCGGCAAACAGCGAATCGGCGCGAGCCAATGACAGTGCCGATGTGATTTTTGAAGGATTATTGAAATCACGGGCAAAATTCACCACTTCGGGACGCACATATATATCGCTGTATCGCATCGGGCCGGCCAGAGTGATACCATCCAAAGAGCGGCACCGGCTAAGGGCAACATAAGTTTGACCGCCAGCAAATGCTCCGGTGCCCACGTCGATATTCACACGATTGAACGTCAGGCCCTGACTTTTGTGAATGGTGATTGCCCAAGCAAGTTTGATGGGGTATTGGAAAAACGAGCCGAGTGGCTGTTCGGTCACTTCCTTAGTCTTTTCGTTAAAGTCGTATTTAACGTTGCTCCAGCCTTCCGGCTCAATCTCGTAAATGTTGCCGTCTTCAAGCTCCACCTCCACAAGGTCGTCGCGCAAGGTGCGGACGATGCCCAGGGTGCCATTGACCCACCGGCGCTCGCTGTCGTTTTTGATAAACACCACCTGCGCTCCCTCCTTAAGCGTAAGAGTCTTATCGGTGGGAAAGGAGCTTTCGGGGAAATCACCCTCGACGCGAGCATTGTAGCTAAATTCCCGTGTGGTTAGCCGGGCCAGATGTTCCTCGTTGATAGCCGACACGGTATCGCGGCGCGCAGCTATGGTCATAGTCATATTCTGAGCCTCGCCGGTGGTATCCTCAGCCAATGGAGCCGCCACGCGCGTATTGATGCGATCGAAATCCTGACGGAGAGGATTTCCGGAACGCACGCGGTCAAGCATACCTATAAATTCCGGGTCGCTCTGGCGGTAGACCTTGCGCAACTCAATGGGAACCAGTGAAAATTCACGGAACACGTGGGCCGAGAAGAAAAAGAAATCGTTGCCATACGATGTGCGCAGAATCTCACGGCTCTGACCTTGCGTGACGGGTTCGAGCTGATACACATCGCCTACCATAAGCAGCTGTTTGCCGCCGAAGGGTTCGTACCGGCGGTTGCAATAATATCGTAACAGTTTGTCTATAAAGTCGATAACATCGGCACGCACCATTGATATTTCGTCAATGATGATCAACTCCAGCTCACGAATCAATTTAATTTTACGCTTGGGATAGCGCATCCGCTTGCCCAGGCGGTCCCAGGCAAATTCAGGATCGTCGGGCAGAAGTGGCTTAAGAGGAATCTGAAAAAAGGAATGAAGGGTCTGACCACCGGCATTCACCGCCGCGATGCCAGTGGGAGCAAGAACCACGTGGCGTTTGCGGGTTGTGGCGGTGATATATTTCAGAAAGGTAGACTTACCCGTGCCGGCTTTACCTGTCATAAACACAGACGAGCGCGTGAAATTAAGCAACGTCTCGACATTCCGGAACTCGGGATTGTCAAGGTCTATATCAGGTGGTACATTATTTATAGGTGGCTTGCTCATAAGTGACGATACAAAGTTAGTACATTATTTACGATTATGCAATATCCACCTGATGGTTAGCAATAATAAAAATAGGTGCAACCCTAATAGCCCCCACACTAATGGAGTCACACCCGGCAGCGGGTGGTATCGGGCTGTTACGTCTTTCGCAAACACGCTTTCTATTGAATCCGCTTTTGCAACCCTCGATACATCTGCCGACGACGTATTCACCCTTACTTTTCGTGCTTTAACCACTACGGTCCGGGCGGAATCACTCCCCGTCGTGTCCCGCAACGGAAATGACATAAACACCGAGTCGAGTTCCATAGCCGTCACAACCAACCTACCTCGCGATGCGTCCAGCTTCTTGGTTTCGCTCACGGTAAGGGTCTCAACACTCTGCCGGCTGCTTCTACACCCCATGAGAGCCAGCATGAGCATACCTGCAATCACGATTCTTTTTTTCATATTCGAGCATATTCTTTGGTTGCATCAAAACAAGGACAGGCCTTAGCCGCCACATCGCGATGTCCTATAATTCGCGCGTCGGGAAACCGACTTTTAAGATCACGTAACACAGACAGCAATGCCTGCCTCTGAGCTGCTGTGCGGGTATCGGCAGGATTTCCCGACGCATCCAATCCGCCCACATAGCACACCCCAACCGAATTTGCGTTATAGCCACGGGCATGTGCGCCGGCTATACTGATGTCGCGCCCAGGCTCCACTGTTCCGTCCAGAGCAATAATATAATGATAGCCTATATCGGCAAATCCACGAGCGATGTGCCACGCGCGGATATCGGCCGCCGAGACGTTCCGACCGGGCGGTGTAGCGGTGCAATGCACCACGATGAGGTCAATTTTGCGCATAAAATGTAAAAAAGTTGTGAAAAATTTTGGTGGTTAAAAAAATGTTCGTACCTTTGCACTCGCAAACGGCGGGATAGCTCAGTTGGTTAGAGCGTCGGATTCATAACCCGGAGGTCCCGAGTTCAATTCTCGGTCCCGCTACAAGCCTCAATCATTCGATTGAGGCTTTTTTTGTGCAAAGTTACTACTCATCCTGCATCATCACTCCACAACTCCGCCACAGCTTATCCAAATGTGCGGAAACTTTGATAAAACATACTTTTTAACACCAACACAACAACCCTAAGAACGCATTGTGATATCTATCCGACCGGATAAAAACTATGCCTCTTTAATGTACCACAAAATTTATTTCATTCCTCTCTTATTTCTCCACGCTCATAAATTTAATCTCAAAAGATTGCATATTTAATAAAAACTTTATAACTTTGCAGATGCAGACCGTCTCGCAGAAGCCCCGGTCTGGGGTTAAGCGGAGCGGGATGTATTGAGGGCGCGAGAGTAGTGCCCGAATAAATACATAGAAAGCGTTTACTCGACGCTCTTTCTTGACAATTGGAAACTTCGCAACTTTCTTAGGTTAGTCAAGAATGCAGCAACAGTAGATGCCTTGTGGATATGCATATAGGATGTCGTCAATATGTTCAATACGTATTGACACTATATCTAATATCATATTCTGCGTGAGGCTTCTGCGTTGCTCGTTCAACTAACCGGGCAATGCGAAGGCCTCCAATTGTGGAACGAGCAACAAGTACGGCTCTCACGCTTTTTTATTTAAAGTCTAATCATCAATCCTTGATCAACCCCGGAGAGTCCATAGATCGTTATTACAATCATGAAAAAAATCATGCTTGCTTGTGCTGTTTGCTTGACTCTTCTGTGCAGCAGCTGCGGCGTTTCTCGTCAGGCGACTGGAAACACAAACATTACTCAGACCGAAGTAGTCCTTGCAAAAAAGAACTATCGTGTAATCGGTACTGTTAGTGGCGAATCAAGCCAGAACTATTGGTTCGGTATTGGTGGTCTTTCTAAAAAATCTCTTGGTGAATCAGCTATGTCTGATATGTATAAAAATGCAAACCTTACCGGTGCCCAGGCCATCATCAACGTAAACGTTTCTTACAAAAACAAATTCGTTCTCATTTATACTGGAGCAAAAGCAATTGCTACCGGCACTATCATCGAATACACCGACTAATTAAACCTTACTCCACTCATCTCAGCATAGGCTTATATAAGAACGGCCTATGCTGAGATTTCTCATATTTGGAATAATCTAATCTATAAAGCTTACCTCGAAAGCTTGGTATGGGATTTACTTGGGGCATTGTCTTCAAATAGGAGTTACGAGCGATTTCCTATCTTATTTGCCGTGATTCATGAATTATACTGGAAAAAAGTTTGTATGATGCGGAAAATTTTGTAACTTTGTGGTCTTGAATAACCAATCATTGATTATAACAGAGTATTTTATATAATGAAAAAGCTACTCCTCACGGGCTTGTTGATGCTGGGTGCAGCCTCACAATGCCTCTATGCCGTACAGGCGCGTCGCGATGTCGTGCGCACTGTTACACAGCCTGACGGCTCCACTCTCCAGATCGGCCTGCGCGGCGATGAATTTGCACATTGTTTTGTAACCACTGATAACGTTCCTGTGATTCAGGACAAGGACGGTTGCTGGTGTTTCGCCATGGTAACACCTGAGGGCGAACCTTGTGCGTCAATGATTCCCGCTGCCGATCCCGAAAAGCGAAATTCCATTCAGACGGCTTTCGTGGATGCCTTCAATATAGAATTGGTCGGCAACGCCATCTTTGCCCGTGCGCTGAATGCTCCACGTTCGCGTGCCAAGGCTGCTGCATCGCAAGCCGAAAGCTCAAAGGGCGTAGGCCTTTTTGAAGAAGTATGTTTCCCCTCTGATGGCGAACGCCATGCACTGGTGATCCTGCTGCAATATTCCGACATAAAATTTACCGTAAACAACGCCGGCGACTATTTCGACCGCTTCCTCAACGAAGAAGGATTCAGCGACAACAAGGCTACCGGCTCCGTTCGCGATTTCTATATCAAGGGTTCGGGTGGCAATTTCACTCCCCACTTTGACGTTTACGGTCCTGTGACTCTTTCCAACCGTCGCAGCTATTACGGCGGCAACGACGCTTGGGGTTCTGACCTGCGTCCCTGCCAGATGGTGAAGGAAGCCTGCGAAAAGCTTGATGATGAAATCAACTTTGCCGACTATGACCTGGACGGCGACGGATATGTAGACAATGTATATGTAATCTATGCCGGGCAGGGCGAAGCCGACTATGGCAGCGCAGAAACAATCTGGCCCCACCGCTGGAGCCTGAGCGCCGACGGCGTGTCGTGCACCCTGGACGGCAAGCGCATCGAAAACTATGGCTGCTGCAACGAATGGGCCGATGAACGCGTCACCGGTATCGGTACTTTCTGCCACGAATTTGGTCACGTGATGGGTCTGCCTGACCTCTATGCCACTACATATAATAATGCTACCAAGCTCACTCCGGGCTCGTGGAGCGTGATGGACTACGGCCCCTACCTCAACGATGGCCATACCCCTCCCACTTTCTCAGCGTTTGAGCGCAACGCCCTGGGTTGGATTGACCTTAAGGAACTCGGAGATGCCGAAACCGTGACTCTCGAAAACATTCACGATTCCAACACCGCCTGCATCATTCCCACCGGCGACCCCAACGAATTCTTCCTGCTCGAAAACCGCCAGCAGACCGGCTGGGACAAATATCTGCCCGGTCATGGCATGCTCATCTGGCACATCGACTATGACACAAAAACCTGGAACAGCAACGCGGTAAATAATACCGCCAACCACCAGCGTGTGGACATCGAGGAAGCCAACGGCCTATCTGACAATACCGACGATAATTATATGGCCGGCTACACCTTCCCCGGCACTTCTCGCGTAACCGAATTCACCGCAAACACCAAACCCGCTCTGAAAACCTGGGACGGCAACGGTGTGGATATGCCCATTACCGGCATCACCGAAAGCACCAACGGTCTGATAACCTTTGACGTATGCGGTGGTCCGCAGGATCTTGATACCCCCGTGGTAACTGTATCGGGCATAACCTGTTCGTCGTTTGTACTCACATGGGAGGCTGTGCGTGGTGCCGAGGCTTACGAGGTGAATGTAGTTGACGGCGACAACGCCCCCCTGCGTGGCTTCCCCGCTACTACCGACAAGGCTACCTACACCGTCAACTATCTGCAGCCCCTGACCAAATACAGCGCCACGGTGCGTGCTATCAAGGGCAGCAATACCTCTGAGGCTTCTGAAGCCGTTGAAGCCACAACCACTGAATTTGAATTCGCTACCGCATTCCCCGCTGCTCAGGCTGCCACCAATGTGACACTCGACGGCTTCACTGCCAATTGGAACGCCATCGACGGCGCTGTGGACTATCGCCTTACTGTGCTTTCTACACAATCCGTGGCAGGTGAAACCGCCACTTGCGAATTTGGCACAACTAAATACGTGACCACCGCAGGCTGGAGCACCACTGCCGATGGTGTTTACGAGTCGCAGGATTATGTGGGCGAATCGTCACCCTCGCTGAAACTCGCCAAGCACGGTCTTTACCTGCTCTCGCCCGTATTCGACAAGGATCTGATGGAAATCAAGTTCTGGTATCGTGGCGCAGGCGCTCACGCCTCCAACTATCTCGAAGTGGAAGTTCGCGCCGACGAAGATTCCGATTGGAAACTGGTGCGCACCGTACAGCCCCTGATCATCTCAAAGGGTGGTGAAACTATCAAGGTAACCGACATACCCGCCGGCATGCGCCAGATGCGCCTGGTATATTACAAGCCCAACAACGGCAACGTGGCTATCGACGACGTATGCCTGACTCTGGGCGGTTCGGCAATGACTTTCCATAAAGACTATAATGAAAAGTCGGTAGGCAATGTAATGAGCCACGATGTGGATGTAACCACCGCTTCACGTGCCGCAGCCGACAGCGACGATGCCGACGTGATCATGTATTACAATGTGCGCGGTGTGAACGCTCTTGGTGTGGCCTCAGGTTCATCTCCCCTGATCACAGTAAACCTTTCAAACGGTTCATCTGTCAGCCCGTCTGAAATCGCTGCTCCTGCTGAAGAAGATGTTGTATTCTATGACCTCGAAGGACGCCGCGTTGACGGCCAGCCCGCCGCCGGTATTTATCTGATGCGTCAGGGCGCCAAGGTAACAATAGTTATCGTAAAATAATATAAACAAACGATCTCAAAAAACAGGCGTTCAATATTCGGACGCCTGTTTTTTTATTGCCGACACCGATTTTTTTTGTAACTTTGCGAAAACAAGTATTGAAACTATGAAAAAACTCATCGCTATAACTGCGGTCTGCACCGCCCTGACCGCGCAGGCCCAGACTCCGGCCGATTCAGTAGCCACCGATTCAGTAAAGGGATTCGTATTCACAGATGTAATCACCATCCCCGGCACGTCTGTAAAAAACCAACACCGATCGGGCACTTGCTGGTGTTTCTCGGGTGCTTCATTTGTAGAAAATGAAATCATAAAGAACGGTGGCGATTCGCTCGATCTCTCTGAAATGTACGTAGTAAGAAAATGCTATGACGAAAAGGCCGACCGTTATGTGCGTATGTATGGTGCCACCAACTTCAGCCCCGGCGGTTCGGTTATGGATGTCCCCTACGTGATAGCGAAATATGGCATCGTGCCCGAGGAAGTCTACACCGGCCTAAATTACGGTGAAGCCAACCATACCCACGGCGAATATCACGGTGCTATGGAGGGACTCGTCAAAGCCGTGGTAAGCAAACCCGACAAGAAAATCACCACAGCCTGGCGCTCGGCTCTCGATGGCATCCAGGACGCTTATCTGGGTGAAGAACCTCAGACGTTTACAATCAACGGAAAGACATTCACCCCGCGCACGTACGCCGATGCCCTACCCTTCAACGCCGACGATTATATTCTGGTGACATCGTTCACTCACCATCCTTTCTACAAACCGTTTGTGCTTGAAGTGGCCGACAACTGGTTGTGGGCCGACTATCAGAACGTGCCCCTCGACGAACTTAAGACTATCGTAGACAATGCGCTTGAAAACGGATACTCGGTGCTCTGGGCGGCCGACGTGAGCGAAGGCGGCTTCAAATGGACCGACGGTGTGGCTCTGATGCCTAAAGGCAAAGACGAGGGCGATATGACCGGCACAGAACTTTCGCGTTGGGTGACACTCAGCACACGCGAGCGTCAGGCCGAAAAATATAACTTTACCGAACCGGTCGATGAAATCGAAGTGACCCAGGAAGTGCGCCAGCAGATGTTCGACTCGCAGGAAACCACCGACGACCACGGTATGGTGATCGAGGGCACGGCGACCGACCAGAACGGCAACCGCTACTATAAGGTGAAAAACTCCTGGGACACAAATCAGAAATATGGCGGCTACCTCTACGTATCCGAACCCTACTTCCTGGCCAAAACCGTCGACGTGATGGTCAACAAAAAGGCTGTGCCCAAGGACATCGCCCGCAAAATGGGCCTTAAATAATAGCCGCGATGAAGCAGATCGGGATATTGTCTGACACTCATAGCTGTTGGGACGACCGTTTCGCCACCCATTTCGCCAAATGCGACGAAATATGGCATGCCGGCGACATCGGATGTCTTGACACGCTGCGGCGCCTGCAGGCCGTGGCTCCCGTGCGCGCCGTGCGTGGCAATATAGACCACGGACCTTTGCTGCGCGAATGTCCCGAAATTCAATCGTTCACTGTGGAGGATGTCGGAGTATGGATGACTCACATCGGCGGCTATCCCGGGCATTATGCGCCCGGGGTGCGCCGTATGATGATTGACGCGCGCCCTAAGCTTATGATTGCCGGCCACAGCCACATCCTCAAAGTGATGTACGACCACGAACTCAATCTGCTGCATATCAATCCCGGAGCTGCCGGATACCATGGGTGGCAGAAACAACGCACCCTGCTCCGGCTAAAAATCGACGGCGAAAACATTTATGACCTTGAAGTAATCGAACTCGGAAAAGGATGAAAAATCTGGTAATTATAATGTTGCTTGCACTCACGGTAGCTGCCTGCAAGACTTCTGAGGCCAATTATCGTGCTGCATATGACCGCGCCGCCACCGCCCGCGACGGCCGCAGCCCGCTCGACGGCACCATTTATGAAGCACAGCGACGCAACACACCCCAAGCCACAGTAACGCTCAATGGCGATACCACTATCGAACGCACGATTCGCGTAAAAGTGACTGAAAACGGCGGTGGAATACGCGAAAACCTGAAACCATTCAGTGTAGCCGTGGCCGGATTCAAGCAACTCTTCAACGCCCAATCCTTGCGCGACCGTATGGCCGATGCCGGCTATCCGGCGGCATTTGTAGTGGAAACTCCCGAACCATATTACTATGTGATACTCTCGTCGCATCCCAACCGCGCCGAGGCTATGACGGCTGTTTCGGCAGCTCGCGAGGCCGAGTTGCCATTCCCGCTCCGCGGGGAATACCCCTTTATCCTCTACTGTCCACGATGAATTCCGCTGTTTCCCAACGCATTCTGCCCCTCCTCTTAATCGCCTTAGGAGTAGTCAGTTGCTTATACTTTGCCTTTGACAGCTCCGGGGATTCCAAACCCTCCAATGCAATCTTGGCATCTGACTCAATCAACTCTCTGTGTGATTCAGCCCTGATATTGATAGCTTCCGCGCCGGCCGACGATGCTGCTGCAGACATCCCCGGAGATGCCTACATCAAGGCCTGCGAGATGATTGACAGCTCGAAAAATATCGCCCATAGGCACAACCTCCCTACCGCCCGCATCGACTCACTCCGGTCCGCTCTCACTCCGGCCCTGCGCCTCACCATAGCCTCAATTGACGCTCGGCTGAAAGTAGTGGAGGGTATACCCGCCGCCGAATCCCCCCTGCTGCGCCGTCGCGCCATCATTTCAGCGACCTTAGGCGATTCAATACATTCCTGAATTCTCGTATATTAAAATGAGAAACGTATTCTATATAGTTTTCGCTGTCATAGCAGTATGGGTGGCATCTTGCTCTGATTCTGTTTCTCGATATAATGAAGATTTAAATGTTGCTGAAAAGCTCTTGCACAGTAACACTGACAGTGCTATGGCGATTTTAGATGGCATTGATCCGTCAAACCTGAAAATCGACTCGCTGCGCGCCAAGTATTATTATCTGCATGCGTTCGGACACATGCGGCAGAATCGCTCAATGATCGGCGACTCGCTGTTAGCATTCGCCCACAATTATTATAGCGGAAAAGATATCGTTCGAGATATACGTACCGGCACCGCTTACGCTTGGTATAAGTTTTGGGTGGGAGATACTCCGGGGGCAATCGCTATGCTTGACTCCATCGTCGGCCTATCGAATGTGCCTGATTCGCTGCTGGCTCCAACGCTTCGTGTTCGGGTGCTTCTGGGAGCATCTGAATATCAGGGCGAAACCTTGATACCGTTTGCCAAGCGGTTGGTAACTGTTGAATCCGATACACTCCGACAGATCGAAGCCAAATATATGCTTTTGAGTGCTTACGAATATGCTGAAAAACTTGACTCAGCATTGCTGCTCACCGAGGAACTGATTGAGTATGCCCGTTCTAACAGGTGGGGTGACAAACAGTTTATATTTGAATGGGAGCAGGCCCAGATTTTAGGAGAGATGGGGCGTACAGAGCAGAGCAATGAAGTAGTGGAAGGTATGTTCAAAAAATCTTCACCGGATAACGGGGCGGCCGATTACCTGCACATACAGCTTGCGATGAATGCACTCAACTCCGGCAATTTAAAGCTTGCCACTAAAGAACTTGCTGTTGCCGACAGTTTTGCTGTTGAATTCCGCAAAGAGGATTACTCCTACTATCGAAGTTACAGTAATCTTCTGCGTACAATGATTGACTTTAAGCAGAACGGGAAGATGAAACTGGGACATGTCACCGGTTTAACTAATCGCCAGCAGGAGCGTTACAACCGTGCTAAGGCTTCACAATGGGAGAGTGAGCGCAGTGCGTTGCAGCAGCAGAGTCGGGCTTTGGCCCTTAAAGCTGAGAGTCAGCATAAAACCGTCGTTATCCTTGTTATTGCCCTTTTTGCTTTTCTGATAATGGTATGCGCGGGTTGGATTATCAGACAACGCAGGCTTCGTGAACGTGAAAATGAAGAACGCGCCGAAGCCTTGCAGAAGATGGTTGACGAACTAAAATCTGCCCCGGCTCCGACGCAGGCAGACGTTCATACTCCCGAGGCTTTGCGCCGCGCAATGCTTCAGCAACTCGGCATTATCAAGATGGTAGCCGAAACACCCACGGAGCAGAACCGTGAGATGCTTCGTAAAATATCATCAATCGAAAGCGATACGGATGGCGAACTCGTGAATTGGAATAACGTATTTGATCTAATCAACACCCTTTATTCCGGATTCTACGACAAACTTCAAGCTTCCTACGGCGAGGTACTCTCACCAAAGGAGAAACAGATAATAGTGCTGATGGTTGCCGGTTTCTCCACCAAGGAAATAAGTGTCATCACCGGGCAAACCACATCTACTATCTATGTCCGCAAAACATCAATCCGCAAGAAGCTCGGAGTGCCCGAAAAGGAGGATATTGTAACATTTCTCAGACAGACTACCCGCGATTAAGACCAATTAAGACCCATCTTTACTAAATTAAAACTTTTAAGAGATGCAACCGCTGATTTTCAGCAGGTTGCATCTCTTGTATTAAGACATTTATATTTGGCATTAAGAAGGATTTAGATATAATTTTGCAGCAGAAAATTAAAAAACTTAAGCTAATGAAACATACAATTCTATTTCTGGCTGCACTGCTGGCAATCTTGCCGGCTTTTAGCCGCGACGTAACAGGTCGCATCCTTGACGAAAACAATGCACCGCTTGACTTTGTAAATGTTATTCTCTACTGCGACTCAACATTTGTTGGAGGAGATATAACTGATTCAGAGGGTAAATTCTCAATTCCTACGGATGCAGACTGCAACCTGACAGCTAAAGTGTCATTCGTAGGCTATGAGACCATTACCGCAAATGTTCCCCAAACGGGCGAGATGGGTGATATAATCCTAAATCCTTCCGCAGTGGCACTTGGTGAAGTAGTTGTAAAAGCTTCTCGCCCCACCACTACGATGAAAGGTAACGCATTGGTGACTAATGTAGAGGGCAGTTCCCTCGCCGTAGCGGGCACAGCCAACGATGTGCTCGTGCGCGTGCCGATGGTGGTGGACAATGGAGGCGCACTTGAAGTATTCGGTAAAGGCTCTCCGGCAATCTACATCAACGGACGCAAAGTCAATGACCTCCAGGAATTATCACAACTCAACTCCGGCGACATCAAAAATGTAGAAGTCATAACCAATCCCGGGGCTGCATACGCTGCAGATGTGAAGTCGGTTATACGTATCCGCACCAAGCCACCAAAGGGAGATGGCTTCAGCGGCACTCTGCGCACCGATAATGGATTTCAGCATTACTTCCGCACCGGCAATTCCATTGATCTCAAATTCCGCACAGGCGGACTTGAAATCTTCGCCAACTACGGTTGGTGGAGAGGAAACACGCGTTTTGATCGCCTCAATGATATGAACACCACAACAACCAATGGCACATATCGCCAATTGGTAAGCACAATTGGTAAAGAATCATATAACGATATGACCGGTAAACTCGGCTTTTCATATATGATCAACGACCGCCACAGCATAGGTGCATACTATCAGAACAGCTGGAACCGTCACCATACCGACGGCACAATCCCCAGTGAAATATGGCAGGACGGCGCATTTCACGACTTTTATAATTCGGATGTTCACAACCACGCCACCGCTGTTCCGCGCCACTATGCCAATCTATACTATAATGGGGTTATCGGCAATCTTGATATTGACTTTAACGCGGATTATATATGGTATAAGAGCCGTGAGACGACGTTCAACAATGAACTCAGCCAGATGGGAGACGACCGCGAGGTAAACACTACATCAACCAACCGCAACCGAATGTTTGCCGAAAAACTGGTGATGAC
>CAZHDH010000034.1:0-24832 GCA_964531245.1 uncultured Bacteroides sp.
AACGGAATCATACTTGCCGGGAATGCAGCCAAGGCTGCGCAATCCACGGCTGACAAGGCGGCCGGAGATATTGAGCTGCTGCGCGATGCGATAGAGGAGGCCGATTATGCGAGCAAGGATGATGTGACCGATGCGGTGAGTAACGCTATCGCGGCGCAGAACCGTGCTATCGGCACTCAGATGCGTGAGGTGAACGCAGCGATCGAAGCAGCCCAGGACACGGCAGACAAGGCGGCCGGAGATATTGAGCTGCTACGCGATGCGATAGAGGAGGCCGATTATGCGAGCAAGGATGATGTGACCGATGAGGTTAGTAACGCTATCGAGGCACAGAACCGTGCTATCGGCACTCAGATGCGCGAAGTGAACGCAGCGATAACCGGTGTGGCCACCGACCTTCTTGAGACAAAGACCGACCTGGGCGACCGTCTGGGTGTAGCCGAGATGGATATAAAGGACCTTACAGGCCAGTTAGCGTCGTTGAAAGAGGGTAGCGGCTGTGCGGTAATGCCGTTTCTCACAACTACGAAGGGCTTGCAGGGTGGCACCACCCCGAGCGAGGAGAAGGGCGAGAGCGGCAATGTGGTGCTCAACCTTTCGAGCGGCCTGTTCCTGCTGCAATCGGGAAGCAAATTCTATGCCGACTTTGAGGGTAGCGAGCAATACGGCACAGTGACATCCGAGGGTGTTCGCCCCGTGGCCGGGAAGCTGTATGTGAACCGCCGAGGGGGTGAGATCTACTACCTGAAAGGGAGTGCTTTGGTTACCGTGGCCAACAGCGCGGATATTGCGGAGCTTCAGGAGGCGATTAATGCACTCGTGCCCCGGGAGAAAGGCAGCACCTTCCGCCTGACGGGTACGATGCCCGACGGATACACCGAGGCCGATTGTGTATTCAACGGTGAGCCATTCGAGGTGGATGCCGAGGGACGCTTTGACCTTATCGACCCGAAATATGCGCCCGAGAGCTACGAGGGGTTGTACTTAGGCCGATTCAAGACCATTGATTATATCAGTGCCGACCCTGAGAAATTCACGAGCGCGAAGCAGATGTTTGCAGCCTCCAAGAATAAGGGCGGTGTGAACCTGAAGCGTGTGAACCTGTCGGGGCTTGATACGCGGAATGTGACTTCGATGGCATCAATGTTCATCGGCAACAGTGAACTTGAGCTACTGGACGTAAGTGTTTTTAATACATCAAATGTAACCGATTTTAGCGCGATGTTCGCCGGTTGTCAACTCGTTGAGGAACTTGACGTAAGCGGATTTGACACTTCTAAAGCCACCGTTACAAATGGTATGTTTAGTGCATGTAAGACACTCAAAGCACTTGATGTGAGCCATTTCGATATGCGCAATGTGACAAATATGGCCACGATGTTTGGTAATTGCTGTGCTTTGCAGCATATATCTCTATCCGGATGGGATACCTCAAACGTTGAGCGTTGGAACAGCTTGTTTAATGGGTGTGAATCACTGTCCCAGTTAGACCTCAGTATGCTCAACACCTCAAAAGGTCAGAGATTCGAGATGCTATGTAAGAACTGCTCAAGTTTGCGTTCAGTAAATCTGAGCGGATGGGACACATCTCAAGCCACTATACTTGACCAAATGTTCTACAATAGCACCAGTCTTCAGGAACTCGATTTATCACACTTCTGTACAGATCTTCAACCTACGTGGGGAAGATTGGTATTGGGATGTACGTCGTTACGCAAACTCAACCTTAGCGGCTGGGATATGTCGGGCACACCCGGAGAAAGCAATCTTAGCGAGATGTTCGGCACACTTTCATCGTTAGAGGAACTCAACCTGAGCCACGTGCAGATGAAAGCTAACGAAAAATCGGGTGCGACAGAAATCTTATGTAGAGCGTTTAACGACCTGCCTAAATTGCGTGTTGCCGACTTCACAGGTATGGAGGCACCATTCGTAAGGGTAATTGAGTCTATGTTTAGCGACTGCATCAATCTTGAGCGAGTCATACTGCGAGATGTGAGGTTGCACGAGGAGTGCTATGTTGACGACTTATTCCCGGGGTGTTCAAATCTGCATTACGTGGATATGCGTGGGTTCTATCCCAATAATGTCGTTCCAGCAATATGGGGTGATCGCGTTGAAAGGGTAGATAGCAATCCGCTCGAAAGCGTCTATGTTGATTCATTCTCAATGATTGACACCGGCAGTTTTGCCAACGTCAAATGCAACGCACTGTTCCACATCGGGGGCGACCTCTACCGGGTTAAGAATGGTAAGTTTGTTAAATATGTTACTGACAATGCCGTTACCAAATGGCAGCTGCTTCGTGGGATGATGCGCACCGGCGCACGCCTCGGGAATGTATATAACGCGAAAAAATCCAGACATCATTTCCCTGCCAATAAAAATGAATGTGTCGTAATGTTATCGGAATGGAAGCAGGCCTGTGGTAAATGGTTCTCGCTTGAACGTGCCTTTCCCGGCGGTAAGTTCAGAAAGGATCAATATAACGATTCAGATATTACAGTACACTTCAATAATGGATGTGAAGGGGAATATGACCCTGTTCAAAATCGAATTAAATTGACCAGATTCCCGGTTGAAAATATGGAGGGGTATTTAATGACTCATCCAACGGCTGATCCGAATGTCACGATTTACGAAGTGCGGCAAGGCGGTGTAACCATTCCGCCAATAACGATAACATTCCAGAGTTCGACCACTACTTACCTGACAGTCAACAGCCAAGGCCGTGTGGTAGCAGCGCCTTCTATCGGAGTGTACTCGCTCCCTGAGTTTAGCGACAACTTTGAATTGAAAGAGCTTGTGGACGGGGATTCACCGATTGTAGGAGATGAGGGTGTGATATTCATTGGCGGCGCGCCTAAATTTGCCTATGGAGTAGACAGCGACGGCCACAAACTCGAGCTCCAGCACCATGTTTATGCTTGGCGAGGGGCTTATAGCGACGGTCATGGTCGACACCGTTCCAAACGAAAACAATGGGTAAGAAAAGCGGGAGGTTTTGCGCGGACAGTCATCATACGTGTTCGACGGAAATCCCGAAAATATAAATCGCCGTGGGTGTATTATACCCTGCTCAATAAAGGCTACGTTTTGGAATGGCGACGCATAGGCAGATAAAAAAAGAAGCGGCGAGACCCTAGATAACGGTTAATGAACCGACCTCAATGAGCCTTCGTCGCGCTTGCACCACAAAGTTACGCAAAATAATTGACTTGACAAAAGTATTTGAAAAAAAACGATAATCATAGGAGTAAAATATGTTAGGATCACACAACACTCTATCATTCTCGCATCCGAAGCATTTCTTAGCGTGGCTCATTGCCCCGATATGGCGATGCCAGACGCTTGACATTCGGCAGCAGGTAGCTGCCGGTGTCCGCTGCTTCGACATTCGTTGTGCTTGGGACGGTCAACGCTTCGTTGGTGCTCACGGGGCCGTGAAATTCCAAACCACGATATACTCGGCGTTGGGTGACATCGAATTTTATTGTCCCGGGGCTTATATCCGCATTCTGCTGGAACAAGGCGAAAGCAATCCTGAAATCTGCAACAGATTTCACAAGGCGTGTGAAGAATACCAATCGTTATATCCTCGATTGACATTTTTCTGTGGCCGTACCAAGTATGGATGGAAGAAAGCGGCCGACCTTTCCGACGGCCCTGAGGTTGTTCAGCACGTCGGCTCGATGAAAAGTCGCTGGGGTAAAATTTTACCCGGTCTGTGGGCACGCATCCATCGCAACGACGTACCAACCCTCACCAACCACACCGACATCATTCTGCTTGATATGGTGAAACGTAATCAATATTGATAATTAAAGAAATAGTAAATAATTTTTTAATTTGTCAGTATGATGTAGGATTTCTTTAATTCGCAAAATATGATTTATATTTCCTTTATCACTAACGGTATATTTGATTTGTCAAAAATTCCCATGCAATGGCGCGAATATGTAACCGTTGAAAAAATTTCCTTACCTCAACCGGTTAAACAAATTACCGACAGCAACGTCAGCGTTGTGAATCCTAACGAATCAATCGAACATACATTGGATAATTCGCGTGTGACAATTGGTGTTATTCCGGATGATTCGTCATATCGTTATCGTGCATTAATGCAACCTCGACAATTGATGTTAAAATTTTCTTTGCCGTTTTTCTTTGAATTTCCGGTTGGTTCAACGGTGATGTATGAGGGCGAAAAATATTTCGTGAAATATCCGGAGGACATCAAGAAAAAAGGCGAACGTAACATCGATTATTCGATGTTGTTATACACCGATGATTCTGACCTTGGCGATTACAAAATGCGCAACACCGTTGACGGTCGTTTGAAATGGTCGATGTGCGCACGTCCGCATGAATTTATCGAGGAAATTGTCAAAAACCTCAATCAACGTCAAAACACAACGAAATGGAAAGTCGGTTCGTGTCTTGAATCGACCGAAAAAACGGTCGAATTTAATCATACATATATCGATGCCGCACTTAATGACATCGCGACCGTATTTGAAACCGAATATGAAATAACGTCCGATTGCACAATCAATTTGCGCAAGGTCGAATATAACAAAAATGAAGCGTTGCCGTTGTCACATGGTCGTGGCAATGGGTTTGTTCCAGGTGTCGGTCGTACATCGGAAACCGGCGGTGCACCGGTAAAACGTTTGTATGTTCAAGGTGGTGACCGGAACATCGACCGTTCAACATACGGTGAAATGCTCGGTTTGAACGACAAACCCGGTGATTTGTTATTGCCGTTGTCTAAAACGATCAAATATGACGGCACGCATTTTGAGGATGATGAAGATTTCAACGATGACATCGCGCACACATATCAATCTGACGCACACGGATATTATATTGAGCGCATCGATGTTATCAGCCAAGCGACAAAGGATGATTCACTCGATTGTTCCGAAATATATCCTTCTCGCATCGGTAAATGTTCGGGATTTATCACGGTTGATGCCGACAAAAATCTATATGATTTTGTTGACAATTCGATTCCGGCAAACCTCGATTTCAATTCGTACCTCATTGCCGGTGAAACGATGACGGTAATTTTTCAAACCGGAATGTTATCGGGTAACGACCGTGAATTTGAGGTGAAATATTATCACGATTCGGTCAACGGCAAACCGGCACGCCGATTTGAAATCGTTCCGCAAGAAATTGACGGAATTACGATGCCTAACGAAACGTTCAAACCCAAATTCGGTGAGAATGGCGATACTTATGCCGTGTTCGGTATCCAATTACCTAAAGAATATATTTGCAACGACACGGACAAATCAGGTGCATCGTGGGATATGATGCGTGAAGCTGCACGCAAATTGTATGATTGCGAGGAACAAAAATTCACATTCACCGGCGAATTGCAATCATTGTGGGCGAAACGCAATTGGGAATCCGTAGGCGGCAAACTCGTTGTCGGTGGTTATGTATGGTTCACCGACAATCAATTCGCGCCGACCGGCACCCCGATTCGCATTGTCGGCATCAAAGATTTTATTACACGTCCGTATGCACCGACAATCGAATTGTCGAACTCGATTTCATCACCGGGTTCAGTGTCAACATCATTGCGTCAAATCGAAAACACCGAAGTTGTTATCGATGACACCAAACGCGATGTAATGCGGTTCACCAAACGCCGATTCCGTGATGCGCTCGAAACGATCGGGATGTTAGAAGATGCGCAACTCGCGAATTTCAATTCTGCGATTTCGCCGGTTGCAATTCAAACAATGGCGATGTTAGTCGGCGATGAATCATTGCAATTCATTATGGGTAAAACCGTTGCGACACTCGGTTCGGGTGATTGGTCGGCATCATTCGCTAACAATGCGTTGATCGCACCAGCCGGTTATTTACGGCACATGACAATCGGCGTCAACACAATCACCGCCGATCGCGAGAAAACACAATATTTGACGTGGCAAATGCCGTCAATGAATCTAACACCGCAATCGGGCAAAAAATATTACGTTTATGCGGTCGTGAATCGTTCCGGATTTTCATTCGATGAAACGTTCGGCGCGACCGTATGCAACACTCCCGGACAATGGTTGATGTCGGAATCATCACACCGCATCGATGAAAACACCGGTAAATATCATTTGTTGGTCGGCGTGTTGAACTCGGAATATAACGGCGAACGTTCATTTGCATCATTATATGGATTCACCGAAATATTGCCCGGACGCATGACAACCGATATAATCATTAGCAATGACGGAAAAACGTATATGAATCTCGCGACCGGCGAAATTTGCGGCAACATCAAATTTTTGTCCGAAAACGATGAATATATCACAATCATCGAGGGCGGCAAAATCAAAACTGAATTGCTCGATGTGTCGCAAATCATCGCACGTTCGGTCATTGTCGGTGAACCCGAAAAACAACGTGTCGAAATAACGCCCAATTCGGAAGGAAACGGTTCGGTTAAAATTTTCGATGAAGATGACAATGAAGTGACCGTGTTTGAGGGGCAATCCTATTCATCGATCAACGATTTGTATGATTCAAATTCTGGCGGTGATTGTGCGATGTTGGCACGCGAATCAACAAAATTTGGATATGGTAGCGGCGTTACACTCGGACGCGGCGAAGCTCAATATGTCGTTCCGTATGCCGGTATAACAACACAAAACGGCACACCGATTTCGGAAACAATCGCAATTTCCCAATCGTGGTACACGTCCGCGCCAACCGAAGTGTCGATTAAATCGGGCCATTTACACGCCTACGCATTCGCAACATCTGTTTCGTTTCAAACATCGGAAAATTCAAAGAACAATGGGTTATATCCCTCAATTATCACTCCACAACAACCGGTCGAATTATCAAACGCAAATGCACAAATTATTGTCCGCGTTGAAACGTTCAGTGATGAAGCGATGAAAAACCGAATTTCATCGGTCAACATCGCGTATGCAACTGCATCAGCAACGTGTGGCGCAACCGCGAATGAATATTATTATGATGACATATCCGGGACGCAAACCGGTACATATCCGGCAAAAACGCAAGATTCCGGCATCGTTAACATCGCGAACAAAAAGGTCAAAGTACCTGCCGGATGGCATCGAATAACAATAACAGTGTATTGTTCCGCATCGGTTTACGGTAGCAGTGCACAAGTCGATTGGGGCTTCACAAGCGGTTCACGAAATGACATCACCGCCGCCTACAAAAATGATGCGTATGTATCGCGATTTTTTGCGAACGGTTTTTGTCTCGGCACACGTTCCGACAATTACGTTATGGCGATGCGTACTGCTGACGGTATGCGGTTCATTATGGAAAACAACGAATTGGGATTCGATTTTTCAAAATCCGGAATCCGGACACGCGCCAAAGGTAAGGATTGGATGCCGTTGCCGTTGTTGATTTACAAAGCATCGTATTATTATTTGAATACGAACAACAGCTATCCGATAAACACGTCACACGGATATAAATCATTCAACGGCGCGACATTAACGGCAACCCGAACCGGTAAAGGATTGGTGACGTTGACATTTCCGGATTCGTGGAGAACCGACCTCGGTTCAATTGGTGTCCAAAATTTGCTCGTACACGTCAACGCACATCATCAAGTGATTGACGCGCGAATCGAATCGATTACGACATCGGCTATTAAAGTAGCAATGTCCGATGACGCGTCTTTGAATGACGGTGATTTCGGCATCGTTATATATTACTTGCCCTCGTAAATAATTCGTGAATATCATTTGTGGCGATGATGTTGAAATATTTATCGCCACAAATGGTATCTATTAGGTATCTTTTTATTAACTTTGCACATATCAATAACACCAAATCAACGAATGAAAATGTTTGAAATAATTGACACTACGAAAATTATGCTGTTCGTCGGCATATTCCTTGCGATTTCAATTCTCGTTGTCATCGCAATTATGCTTGACTTGTGGGATGGCGTGCATACGGCGAGAGTCACAAAACAACGTGTTCACTCGCATAAATTACGCGACACAATCGCCAAAATGAGCGAATATTGGCGATTCATCATCATCGGGTTCTTAATCGATTGTCTCGGTTGCATATTCGCGTTTTATTTCATGCCGTTCGTTGCCGTGTTATTTGGTGCCGGATTGATTATCATCGAAATAAAGTCGATGATTGAACACGCAAAACGCCGTAAATCGCATTGCGCGGAATTACCCGGTATTTTGAAAGCAATCCGAGATTGTGCGAACGATAAAGATGCGATTTCAATTATTGAACGCATTATGAGTTATCACGAAACGACAAAAACAACTGAATCAACAACAATTCAAATAACCGAAACGACATGATTACATTGTTACTTGATGCCGGACACGGTGACCCTCCTATCACCGGCGGCAAATGCAGTCCGGACAAAACGATTCTCGAATATTATTGGGCGCGTGATATGGTTGACCGAATCGCGGCAAAAGCACGCGCCGCCGGAATCCCGGTCGAAATCATCGTGCCGGAAAAAAACGACATACCTTTGCGCACACGCACGAATCGCGTGAACACATTATGCAAAAAACACGACGGTGCGAAAAATTGCGTGTTGATTTCCGTTCACATTAACGCCGCACCCGGTAGCGGTTGGGCGAATGCACGCGGTTGGAGCGGATTTGTTGCTCCGAACGCATCGACAAATTCTAAACGTCTTGCCCAAATATTGTATGAACACGCCGAACGTGCCGGATTGCGCGGCAACCGGAGTGTTCCGGCACAAAAATATTGGGTAGGCAATTATGCAATCATACGCGACACGAATTGTCCGGCGGTGCTGACCGAAAATTTGTTTATGAACAACCGCGCCGATGCCGAATATCTCAAATCGGAATCCGGTAAAGAAACAATCGCCGAAATGCACATCGCCGCCGTCAAAGAATACATCGCAACAATGCCGAAATGATTATAATTCATTTATTCATCATTGCATATTTCGCGGTGATGATAACAACAAAACCCAAATCAAACATACGATGAAACATTTCAAAATTTTCTGCTTGTTTGCCGTGATTGCAATGATTACGACCGCGTGCCGAACGACACGACCGACCACCGTTCCGATGATTGAACCGGTCGTGATTCACAACAACGATTCCGTGCGTATCGAAACGAAAACCGTAACCGAAATTGTGCATGATACGGTAGCGGTCGAAATTCCGGCACAAACCGCCGAACGCACAACGCCGGATTCGGTATCGCACCTCGAAAATGATTACGCCGTGTCGGATGCCCGAATCAATCCGGACGGAACATTGTTTCATTCGCTCGACACAAAACCCGGAAAATTTGAGGTGCCGGTCGATGTGCCGGTAAATAAAACCGAAACGACAGCCGAACGAATCCGGGAAATCGAAAAACCGGTGCCTACTCCCGTACCGGTCGAGGTCGAACGAAAATTGACATGGTGGGAATCAACGTGCATCAAATTTGCGCCCTGGTCGTTCGGATTGCTCATCATTGCGTTCGGTTTCATATTCCGAAAACTGTTCATAAATTTAGCGCGGCGATTCATCGGTTCAAAATAATTTTGTATCTTTGCAACATCGATGATGATTCGCGTCATCATTTGCATTGATTATATGTGTCGCGTGCGGTGAAATTTACGCGGCACATATTTTTTCATCACCTATGAAAAACAACACCGGACACAAACGGTGATTCGTTCATGTCCAGTGTCACATTCCGGTCGAAATTTACGGTTTTGTGCGTAATCGTGTGCGTAAATTTCGCAAAACGTTGATTATCAACGTAGATTGCGGAGAGGACGAGATTCGAACTCGTGGTAGGATTGCTCCTACGTCAGTTTAGCAAACTGGTGGTTTCAGCCACTCACCCACCTCTCCGGGTTTTGCGTTGCAAAGTTACGAAAGTTTTTTGAGGTGTGCAAATTTTTTGGCGCATATTTGTGAATAATTTGCAGCTGGGGTTCAATGAGTAACTTTGGTTTTGCAAATTGGCGTATAGGGAAGGTTGGCTTTGAGGGAGTAATGAATTGTTTACGATTGCTTTGCGGTGCGCATGGTAAGGGCTGCTATGCCGAGGGTGGTGACTGCTCCGGCGGCGTAGGAGTACCAATGGATTCCGAGGCCGATGAATTGGGGCGAGATGAATACGTAGCTGCTTACTACGAAGGTCATCACAAGGGCCGGGATGAGCGATATCCAAAGGCATTTTTTTCTACGAACGAGCCACACGGTTATAGCCCAGAGGGTGACGGCGGCGAGGGTCTGATTGCACCACGCGAAGTATCGCCAGATAATTGCGAAGTTGACTTGCGTGAGGGTGTATCCGATAATGAACAGCGGAATGCAGATGGCGAAGCGTCGCCAGAGGGTGCGTTGGTCGATATGGAATATGTCGGAAATAATCAGACGAGCGGAGCGGAATGCTGTGTCGCCGGAGGTGATTGGGGCGGCCACCACGCCGAGTATTGCAAGTATGGCGCCAAATGTGCCGAGGGTGCCTCGTGAGATGGTGTCAACGGCCCAGGCTGCATTGTTGCCGTGTGCCCCGAGGGCATCGTTAAGGGCCGGCACTCCGCCAAAGAAGGCCATGGCAGCGGCTGCCCATATCAGGGCTATGATGCTTTCGGTGATCATAGAGCCATAGAATACGGATCGACATTCGCGCTCGTTTCCCACGCATCGTGCCATCAACGGGCTTTGTGTGGCGTGGAAACCTGAAATAGCACCGCAGGCTATGGTGATGAATAGTGTGGGTATAATGGGGATACTTTCGGGGTCGGGTTGGTAGTTGTGGAAATTGAGTTCGGGAATTGCAGATCCGTCAATCATTACCACAACGAGAATGCCGGCAGCCATGAGGAGAAGGGCTGCACCGAAAACCGGGTATAGGCGGCCGATGATTTTATCGACAGGCATAACGGTGGCAAGGATATAATATGCGAGGATGATCCATACCCACCATTGGGTGGTGATGGCCGGAAGGAGAGTGTTGAGAAGCTCGGCGGGGCTGAGGAGGAAGACAGCTCCCACGAGCACCATAAGCACGATGGAGAACCAGCGGACAAGGTGTCGCGCACCGGCCCCGAGATAGTCGCCGATTACTTCGGGCAGAGATTTACCGTCGGCGCGAACGATCATCATACCTGACAGGAAGTCGTGCATAGCACCGAAGAAGATACCTCCGACAGTAATCCAAAGGAATGCAACAGGGCCGAAGCAGGCACCGAGTATAGCCCCGAATATAGGGCCGGTACCGGCAATGTTGAGCAGTTGGATCAGAAATACGCGCCAGCGTGGGAGGGGGATGTAGTCGACACCATCGGCCAGACGCGCGCATGGTGTGGGGGAGTCGGGATCTACTGCGGCGACACGTTCCAGCAGGCGACCGTAGGTGAAATAAGCCACTACCAGCGCGGCAAGACAGATAAGAAATGTGAACATTGTTTTGTAAGACTCTATAATAAATAGAAAGGGTGTGTCAAGATTGGAAACATCAATATTGACACACCCTTTGAATACAAATTGAAATGAAATTATTCGAATTCAATAAGGGGCTGATCGGTGGAAACTACATCGTCGGGAGCAACCAGGATGCGTTTCACCTTGCCGGCAAATTCAGAGTAGATGTCATTTTCCATCTTCATAGCTTCGTAAACCATGAGGACATCGTTTTTCTTGACTTCCTGACCGGGTTTTACGCTGATTTCGACAACTCGGCCGCCCATAGGAGCTTTCAGGACGGGGCCGGTGATGGGTTCGACGGGAGCTTTGGGTTCTTCAGCTTTGGGAGCTTCCTCGGCCTTGGGAGCCTTGGCAGCGTGTTCCTCCTGGCGGCGACGTTTCAAGAAGCCGTTGGCCACTGTGGGCAGAAGGGCAAGCAGAAGTTCTTCCTCGGTATTAGTGGCGAGTTTGGAACCAACTTCCTCGATCACAGGATTTTCAGGAGCGCGATAAGAGTTTACATCGTAGGGCTTTTCGACAGGCGAACCGGTGATTTTTTCGCGGAATGCGGGATCGATAGCCACGGGTGTGTGTCCGTATTCGCCTTTGACGAGCGAGATGAACTGGTTGGAGCAATTGGAGTAGTCGGACTGACCCTTTTTGCGGTCGAGAGCGACGTTAACAGCCTGAGCACCTACGATCTGCGAAGTGGGGGTAACCAGAGGCACCAGACCGGCATCGCGGCGCACCATAGGAATAAGAGCCATTGCATCTTCCAGAAGGTCTTCGGCGCCGAGAGCTTTAAGCTGTGCAACCATATTAGAGTACATACCACCGGGCACTTCGGCATTCTTGACCAGTTCGTTGGGTTTGGGGAAACCGAAATATTCCTCAACCTTGTGGCAGGCATCGAGCAGGGTGTCTTCATCGCCGGCTTTAGCAGCGGCAATAGCGCGGTCGATTTGCGCGTCGACTTCGGCAGGCACTTTGTCGGTGAGGGGGTTGAAGGGGCGAGGCATGTGATCCTTGTTGAGATCGAAGGGAGCGAGCACCTTGCGGGCGTCGAGAAGACGGTCGCGAATTTCGGTAACGGCTTCCATATTAGCTTCGATTTCCACGCCTAATTTCTGGGTGAAGAGGTAAACCAGCTCGATAGCGGGTGCGGCAGATCCGCCGCCAAACCACCAGATATTAGTGTCGAGGATGTCGACGCCATTGATGATAGCCATGATTGATGAAGCAAGGCCATAGCCGGGAGTGCAATGGGTGTGGAAATCCACGGGAACCTTCAGGGCAGCTTTCAATTTGGAGATGATCGAAGCGGCACGGAGGGGGTTGACCAGGCCGGACATATCCTTGAGGGTAATGATCTTGGCACCGAGGCGTTCCATTTCCTTGGCTTTTTCCACGAAATATTCGTCGGTAAAGATCTTTTCGGGTTCTTCAGCTTTTTTGCCGAAAAGGCGAGCGAAGAATCCGGGTTTGGGAGCTTCGGGAGCTTTGGGGTCAACGGTATAGCAGACAGCGCCATCGGCAATGCCACCCAGCTCGTTGATCATCTTGATAGAATTTTTAACGTTGTCGATATCGTTGAGAGCATCAAAGATACGCATGACATTCAGGCCGTTCTTGATAGCTTCGGCATAGAATCCGCGAAGCACATCGTCGGGGTAGGGGACATAACCACAGAGGTTACGGCCGCGTGAAAGGGCAGAAAGAAGCGAAATGCCCTCCATTTCCTTAGACACAGAGCGGAGGCGATTCCAGGGTGATTCGTCAAGATAACGCATCACAGAGTCGGGGACAGCACCGCCCCACACTTCCATAATGTAGAAGCCGGCATTTTTGTAATACGGTAACAATTTGTCAATCTCGGCCTGAGGCAGGCGAGTGGCAAAAAGCGACTGCTGCCCGTCGCGCAGGGTGAGGTCGCGAATCTGAAGTTTTCTGGTTGCCATATTTAAAAAGTTTATGTTGATTAATGTAGTCGCAAATTTAACCCTTAATTTTGAATTACGGAAATTTTTCAGCAATTATTTTGTAAAAATATTTGCAGGGATACAAAACAAGGGATGCCGCGCGGCATCCCTTGTTAATAGGAGAGGAAAAAGCTTTATCGAACGGCAACCTTTGAGGTGCGGCCATCGACGTTGACGATGTAGATGCCGCGTTCAAGGCCGGTGAGACGTCCTACTTCTACCCCGGCGATGGTGTAGACGTGAGCATCGGAGTAATCGCCTACGATGATTATTTCGCCATCGCCGCCGTAGGCGGATGCGCCCAGCTCATCGCGGTCGGTGGTGATGTCGCCGATGCCATTCACCACATTGCGGGTGGCAAAGACGGCAATGGTATTGGCAGGGAGGTTAACAGTGGGTTTGCCACCATCCATGGTCACCACGGGATTGATACCCTTTGAAGCTACGATAAGCTGCGCATTGGATGCATCGAGCAGAGATGCCTTGGACGAAGCTACGGCTTTGGCTTCGCCGGTGACAGAGGGATTGATGAATGCCACCACTTCTTTGTCGCCGCTACGGAGCACCATGGTGCGCATGGTGTTGAGGCTCGAGGAATTCATGCCGTCGTGTGTATAAGTGTCCTTAGAGGCAAAGAGTTCAGGATTATCCTGGCGCAGGGTAGCGCAAGAAGCGTAGATGTCGAAGATACCTTTATAGTCGTCATCGTTGATACGATCCCAGATAACGGTTTTGGGTGAAGTGTTGTTGTCGTTGCCCTTTTTGGTGGTCTGGTCGGCACCGAGTTCGCCGAACTGCCAAATCATTTTGGGGCCAGGTGTGAGGAGCAGCTGAGCGCCGATAGCGCCGAGACGCAGGCAGCGGGCTTCCTTGCCATCATCGCCTTTGACAGATGCGTGGCCATTCTGGGCGGCTACATATCCGATACGCTCCTCGTCATGGCTTTCGGCGTAGCTGAGCAGAGTGCCCCAGGTACGGTTATTCGACTGAATTACAGTGAAGTCAAGGCTCGAACTATTGCCACGGGCATATTGCTGGAAGTTATAGTTGAAGTTGCCCCACAGGAGCTGACCGTCTTTACCCATCTGAGTTTCTTCGGCTTGGCCGGCAAGGTGCTCATTGATGTGTATGCCATTGGGTTTCACGGATTTAATCACATTGTGCAGGCGCACCATATTGTCGATACGGCTTTGATTGAAGGCCTCGGTACCGCTGCCGTATGAATCGTTGTTACCAAGACCCTTCACGAGGTCGAAACGGAAACCGTCAACGTTATATTCAGTCATCCAGTAGCGAATGCAGTCTTCCCACTGCTTTTGCACCAGGGGGTGATCCTGTTTCCAGTCGTTGAGCACAGAATAATCGTGGGGTGCGGTCTGGTTGAAGAATGGATTGGAGGCGGCGGGGTACATCTGATACCACGGGTGGAGGCCATCGGCCTGATTGAATACAATGTCGAGGATCACAGCAATGCCGTTACGGTGACATTCGTTGATGAATTCCTTGTAATCGTCGGGTGTGCCGTAAGCTTTGTCGGGAGCGAAGTAGAAGTTGGTGTTGTAGCCCCAGGAGTTGTTGCCGTTGAATTCCATAATGGGCATAACTTCTACGGCATTGACACCGAGGGCTTTGAGATACGAAATTTTTTCGATTGCCTGGCGGACGGTACCATTGCCGTTGGCTTTGCCTTCGGTGCCGGTGAAGTCGCGGAACAGCATTTCATATACCACAAGGTTGTGGTGGTCGGGGATGGTAAAGGAATCCCAGTTGAATTTGCGGGCCTGTTCATTTGCGTTGAAGGCGGCGAGCACCACATTGCCGGTGATTTTGTCGGAGGGATATTCAGGCAATTCAGGATAAACATCAGAGGGAATCCACTGGTCGTTATAGGGGTCGACAACCTGACGGGCGTATGGATCGCCCACGCGATATGTCTTATCTACATAATAATAATATGTATATGTCTTTGCAGGGTCGAGTCCGGGGATGGTGATCCAGAAATAGCGCTGACCATTAAAGTCGTGAGCTTTCATCTGGCGCGAGTCGAGGACTTCAAAATCATCCCACGAGCCCACGATAGTCACAGTCTGATGCTCGGGAGCGGCGAGGCAGAAGGTTACAGAACCGTCGGCCGCGGGCACGGCGCCCATAATGGGAGTTCCACCGGGATATTCAGCTTTTTCAGAAGCCTTGAACACGGTGTAAGTGATACCCTTTGACACCTGTTCGCCGGCAGCATTAACGGCTACGACGCGCAGGCGGCAAGAGCCTTCGGTATCGAAGGTATAGTCGGTTTCAAGCGAGGTCGTGTTATCCTTCTTGGCAATCTCAACGCCGGCGGCGGTGATAGTCATAGTGGCCGGCTGCGATACAGAAGCTGTGATGTGAACGCGGTCGCCCACAGCTACATTGGTCGAGGTTGCGTCGGTAGAGAAAGAGGCGGCAAAGTCCTTTTCCTCCACGGCTACGAGGATGTCGCCACCGGTAGAAGTCTTACCTTCCTTAGAAGCGTTGGTATCGCGGAAAACCAGAGCGATGTATTTCACTGTTTCGGAAGCTGGGACGTTGAAATAGGAGTTGATGTCGCCGATTTCCAAGGAGTAGGTATTGGGGGCAACATATTTTAATTCGTATTTAGCAGCGTTATCCTTCCAGGTGGAAGCATACTTCCAGTCAGAGTTAGAAGAGCTTTTGGATGTGATAAGGCCGATATGAGCGTAAAGTTTTGTAGCTTCGGGCAGGTTGGCCAGAAGTTTGTTAGATTCCGAATCGTCGGGGTGATATGTGAGCACTACGTTGCTGCTGCCGCGTGTAAGCGGTGATGGAGAAGTGGTGACCACCTGGGCTGCGGCAGATAAGAATGCCATTACAGCAGCCAGAGTCATTAAAATACGGTTCATTGGCTTAAATATAGTCAGTAATAAGTAAGTGTTTGCGATAAGTCGGTGGTTATGGGCCACCCGGGAATTCTGTTTATGAGAGATTGATAGAAATAAATGTGTTTTTCATCCGAGGGCATTTCGCCCTCATTTTATGCAAAGTTACGAATAAAATTGCTGATTTGCAAATATCTGTGGGTGTAATTTGTTAAAAAATGCTTTTGTAATTAATTAATTCCGGGCAATCCCGAGGTGCAAGAGCAAACCAACCGGCGCTGAAGATTGTTAGTAAAGTACAATTACAGAATACTAACACCTAAAATACATCGTTCTCTATGAACTTTAACAATTTCACTATTAAATCGCAAGAGGCTATACAGAAAGCAGTGGAACTGACCCGCGCCGCCGGTGCTCAGGCCATAGAACCTGTTGCATTGCTCAAAGGTGTGATTGACGAAGGCGATTCGCTCGTAAAGTTCATCTTCCAGAAGATCGGAGCCAATGTAGCCGCAGTCACCGCTCAGGTAGACCGTGAACTGGCAACCCTCCCGAAGGTGAGCGGCGGTGAGCCATATCTTAGTCGCACCTCCAATGATGTGCTTCAGAAGGCTCTGGATATAGCCAAGAAACAGGGCGACGAATATGTGGCTCTGGAAGCTCTGCTTATTGCCATTTTTGAAGTAAATTCATCTGCCTCAACTATTCTGAAAGATGCCGGCTTGGGTAAAAAAGAACTTGAAGCCGCCGTTGAAGAATTGCGTAAAGGTAAAAAGGCTACCGACCAGAATTCCGAGGAGACTTACAACGCCCTCTCGAAATATGCTATTAACCTGAATGAACGCGCCCGCTCCGGTAAGCTCGACCCGGTGATCGGCCGTGACGAGGAAATACGTCGCGTGCTTCAGATCCTGAGCCGTCGTACCAAAAACAATCCAATGCTGATCGGTGAACCCGGTACAGGTAAGACCGCGATAGCCGAGGGCCTCGCTCATCGTATTGTGCGCGGCGACGTGCCCGAAAATCTGCGCAGCAAGCAGATTTATTCACTTGATATGGGTGCGCTGGTGGCCGGTGCCAAATATAAAGGTGAGTTTGAGGAACGCCTCAAAGCTATTGTAAACGAGGTGCAATCGTCTGACGGCGAAATCATTCTTTTCATCGATGAAATACACACACTGGTAGGCGCCGGTAAAGGCGAGGGTGCAATGGATGCCGCCAATATCCTGAAACCCGCACTTGCCCGTGGCGAACTCCGCAGCATCGGCGCCACTACACTCGATGAATATCAGAAATATTTTGAAAAAGATAAAGCTCTGGAACGCCGATTCCAGAAAGTGATGGTCAATGAACCGGATGAAATGAGCGCCATCGCTATCCTTCGAGGACTGAAAGAGCGTTACGAAAATCACCATAAGGTGCGAATCCGCGACGAGGCGATTATCGCTGCAGTTCAGCTTTCAGAGCGTTATATCACCGATCGATTCCTGCCTGATAAGGCAATTGACCTTATAGACGAGGCTGCATCGAAGCTGAAACTCGAGATTGATTCAGTGCCTCAGGCTCTTGACGACATCAGTCGGCGCATAGCACAGAAGGAAATCGAACGCGAAGCAATCAAGCGCGAAGGTATGGACGACCGTGTGCGCGAGATTGAAAAAGAAATCTCAGACCTGCGCGACGAGGAAAAAGAATACTCGGCCAAATGGCAGGCTGAAAAGGAACTCATCAATAAGATTCAACAGAATAAGATTGATATTGAGCAACTTGGATTCGAGGCCGACCGTGCCGAGCGCGAAGGCGATTACGCCAAGGTAGCCGAAATCCGTTATTCAAAGATCCAGGCCAAAGAAAAGGAAAACCAGACCTATCAGGAACAGCTCCACTCGATGCAGGGCGAAAAGGCTCTTATTAAAGAAGAAGTGGATGCCAACGATATCGCCGATGTCGTATCGCGCTGGACCGGTATTCCCGTAAACAAGATGGCTCAGAGCGAGAAGGAAAAACTGCTCCACCTCGAAGAAGAACTCCACTCGCGCGTAGTGGGGCAGGAGGATGCGATCCGTGCTATCGCTGATGCCGTTCGGCGTTCGCGTGCGGGCCTTAACGATCCCAAGCGTCCTATCGGTTCGTTTATCTTCCTGGGTACTACGGGTGTAGGTAAGACCGAGCTTGCCAAGGCTCTGGCAGAATACCTGTTTGACGATGAGAATATGATGACCCGTATCGATATGTCTGAATATCAGGAGAAACACTCTGTGAGCCGTTTGGTCGGAGCGCCTCCGGGATATGTAGGATATGACGAGGGCGGTCAGCTCACCGAGGCTGTGCGACGCAAACCTTATTCGGTAGTGTTGTTCGACGAAATTGAAAAAGCGAATCCTGATGTATTCAACATCTTGCTGCAGGTGCTTGACGATGGACACCTGACCGATAACAAGGGCCGTAACGTCAATTTCAAGAACACCATTATTATAATGACCTCGAATATGGGCGCTCACCTGATCCGCGACAACTTCTCAAAGATGACCGAGGAAAACCGTGAGGAAACTATCGAAACCACCAAGAATCAGGTGCTCGATATGCTTAAGCAGACAATTCGCCCCGAATTCCTTAACCGAATCGACGAGATCATCATGTTCACCCCGCTCAACCGTGCGGAAATCGAAGAAATCGTAGGTCTGCAAGTCAAGAGTATCCAGAAGATGCTCAAAAACTCAAGTGGCATAGAGCTTAAGATCACTCCCGAGGCTCTGTCGTTCCTTGCCGACGAAGGCTTCGATCCCGAGTTTGGCGCACGTCCGGTCAAGAGAGCTATCCACCGTCTGGTGCTCAATCAACTCTCCAAGGACATTCTGGCTCAGAAGGTCAACAAGGATAATCCCATTATAATTGATGTAAACGAAGACAAGAGTGATCTGATCTTCCGTAATTAATCTTCATAGAAATACGTTAATCACGATCTCCGCCCCCACGACCACAGGGGCGGAGATTTTTTTCGTAGCGGCGTGAACCTTTTCGATTCCCGACGCGTTTTATATACAGAAAAGTGATAATGATTGGTTTAATAGCGAAGGCGGCGTCGTGAGACAGCCGCCTTCGCTATTTTGAGTCGGAGCAAGAAATCAGTCGTTGTAATATATACGGGCAACGCGCGGCGATACGGTGGCAATCAACTCATAGGGAATGGTCCCGAGTATTTCGGCAAGACGTTCCACGGGCTGTTGGGTTCCGAAAATCTCAACTTCGTCGCCGGGGGCGGCGTCGGGCACATCGGTTACGTCAATCATCAGTTGGTCCATACATATATTTCCTACTGTAGGGCACTCATGCCCCTTGACAATAAACGATGCATTGCCGCAGCCTAAATGTCGGTCGATGCCGTCGGCATAGCCTATTGCTACAGTGGCAATTACCGAATCGCGGCTGAGTACACCGCGGCGTCCGTAGCCAATTGTTGTGCCTGCGGGCCAATGCTTTACTGAAATAATCGTGGATTTCAGCGTGGCCACTACTGCCAATGTTCCCGGGGTGATGTCTACCGGACTCACTCCATATAGACCTATACCCAAGCGCACCATATCGTAATGATGTTCGGGATGAGTTTGTATTCCCGCAGTGTTCAGAATATGACGTTTTACGGGGTAGGGGAGGGCGGCGGCTATGGTTTCAGACCCTTTTTTGAATGTGTCGAGTTGCAGAGTGGTGTATTCCTGCTGGTCTGGACAGTCGGCCGTGGCAAGGTGCGAGAATATTGAGGCGATGTGCAGCTGCGGATGTTTGGGTAGTTCGGCCAACAGAGACGGAATCTCATCGGGAGTGAATCCCACGCGGTGCATGCCGGTATCCAGTTTTATGTGAGCTTTGAACTGTGCGATGCCATATTGTCGCGCTCTTTCGGTCAGCAGTTTCAGTTCGTCGATCGAAAAAACGGATGGTTCCAGCTTGTGACGGAACATAGCACCGTAGTTGGATGTCACGGGATTCAGAACCATAATTGGCATAGTGATACCCCCGCGGCGCAGGGCCACCCCTTCGTCAATCACAGCCACGGCCAGATAGTCGGCTCCCTGCGATTGCAGCGTTTTGGCTACTTCAAGCGCACCTGTGCCGTATCCTTGAGCTTTCACCATCCCCACTATTCCGGTTCCGGGGGGCAGCAGCGAGCGGTAATAGTTGATGTTGTGGGTTATGCTGTTCAGGTTTATCTCAAAAACGGTGTCGTGTCGCGGGGCTTCGATCATGCTGCGAATGTCGTCGCTCAGTGTCGTGGGACCCACAGCTATCAGAATCGTTTCATTATGAAAGTCGGAAGCCTCGAAGTGCCGGAAAAATGAATTATCGGCAGCGATGACGCGGTCAATTCCGTAGCGTTGCAGCATCCGGTTGTCTGAGGTCACGTCGGCCGTGGCTATCAGGGTATTGGAGCGGCCGTTCACCTTTCGGCGATTCATTATATCAAGGGCGGCTTCCACTGAAAGTGAATCGGGCGTAAATCGGTCTTGAAGCACAAGGCAGTTGTTCACTCCTTCAAACACTTCGATTCTGTTGTCGGGCTGGTTTTCGTGGTCAGGTTCAACCGGTGTTATGCCAAGAGCAGATGCAGCGGCTTGGGCAATAGCCAAATTTCGTGCGTAGGTTGAATCAGCAGTAATGGCAATTACCTCAGAATCGGGATACAATGAGCGTAAAATAGCCGCGGGATTTTCGTTTGAATTATCGGTAACGATAGTTTCACAACCTGCAAAGAGTTTTGCTTTTTCAGCTATTTTTTCATCCTGAGAATTAAATCCGGCATTGTGTGCATCGGTAATCGAGGTAAGAATACCGAAGTTGGGACGTATCATATCGGCCAGTGGCGACATGCCATCGGCCGAGTCAATACCGGCTTCAAAGATATAGAAATCCGCATCTTGCGGTGCGTTCAGCAGGCTCATTGGTACGCCTAATCTGGAGTTCCAGCTACGAGGGCTGCGCCAAGCTTTTTTGCCGGCGGCTGTTAACATTTGGAATAAAAGTTCTTTCACCACTGTCTTGCCACGCGAGCCGGTAATTCCGATGATATGCTTGCCATCAAGGCGGTCTCTCGCAGCTATTGTCAAGGATTCTAACGATTCCTGAATAGAATTGACTTGAACGTAGCTTGCATCGGTGTGCAACATTTCCGGTAATTGCTCTACGAGGAATGAGCGGATACCACGGCTGTAGGCTGTCTCAATGTAGTTATGGCCGTCAGAAGATGCGGTGGGGATAGCGCAAAATATTGTACCTTCGACTGGCGCAAGGGTACGACTGTCGAAAATGTATCTTTCTACATTATTATTATGTCCGGTGAGTTTTCCGCCGGTTGTGTTTGCTATTTGCTGGAGCGTGAAATTCATTTCAATGACTTCAATTACATATTTGGACGATGCAGGCGGGTGAGCATTTCTTTTCTGCGTTCTTTTAATATCCGGCGGGTGGCTGCCGACATATAGGTGTCGCAAAACTTTTCGTAGATATAGCTCACGGCTGTCTCGGAAGGATGTTTTAGATCAGAAGCGTAGAACCGATAGTCTCTAAGATCATCGTTTAGTATCTCGAAGGATGGGAAATAATCCCAACCGTGGTGTTTGCAAATACGGTCGATGGCCAGTCGGAGGGTTGATTTTGCCAGATTGCTTTGGGCAAGGCCGTTTTCGGTGTACCTCACCGGGCTCAGTGTCATTATAACCTTACGGTGGGCTAAGTCAACTGTTTTCCAACTTTCGACAATTTCTTCAAGTGATAATCTGCGGCAGGTGTACAGCTCTTGCGGAAGTTTATGGCAATTGCCGGCTACGCCTTTCGCCGTCTCATACACTTTTGTGTTGCCGAACGTTATGATTACAACATCGGCATTCTCTAATCCTCGGCTGAAAATGGAATAATCGCGGTTGACCATTGTCAGAAGCTGCCCGGGATCTGGGTGCTGGTATCGGTTTGCCCAATCCAGGCAGTGCCAGATGCCGTCGTGTGCGGTCAGGTCGTCGAGTGTGTATGGCCGATGCCCTCGTCGGATTATCCGTTCGATGGATTTGGGGTTGAAAAGGGGCCCCAACTCTCCGCCGGCAGCCTCTATGCCGTCAAGGGTCAGCTCGCGGCGTATTTCGTCGGCAAAGCACGACCCGATAAGAGCGAATCTCGTATCGGGTGTGATTTCTATGTCGGTTTTTACCGGCTCTATTTCGGTGCGGAAACGCATAGGTTAGTATCGGTAGTCGGTTGAGAGTACCTGGAATTCGGTGCGTCGGTTGATCTGGTCGGCGGCCTCCTGGTTTTCCGGGTCGAGTGTCTCTATGTATTCCTCGCTTAGCACGGTGCCTTCCTCAAACTGCGGATACAGGCGATGAAGTCGCTTGGTGATAGTTTTGGGGCGGCTCTCACCGTAGCCTTGAGATTGCAGGCGGTCGGCCGCGATACCTTTTGAGATAAGGTAGTCGATAACGGAACGCGCGCGACGTTCGCTCAGAGCAATGTTGTATTCTTCAGAACCCTTACGGTCTGTGTGCGAGGCCATTTCGATGGTTACATTAGGATTTTCGTTCAATACAGTTACCATTTCATCAAGGGCTTCGGCACTTTCAGGTCGCAAGGTGGCCTTGTCGAAATCAAAGAATATATTGTCGATCACCACAGGTTTGTTGATAGATGCCAGTATGAAGTCGATGCCGTATTCAGCATCTTCTTCGGCAGTATCGCTCGTAAATTCCTGACGGGCGTTAAGGTAGCCCTTGGCTCCGGCAAGCATTACATAGCTTACACCGCGCTCCAGCGGGAAGCTGAATGAGCCGTCGTCGCGTGCCACTTGCTTTTGATTTGAGCCATCATTGCCCACGATTCGTATTACTGCGTTGGGTACGGGCTCTTCATCCTTGTCCAGCACCCAGCCACTAATTACTATTTTGAGTTCGGGGAGCTCGAATGAGTAGATTTTATCGTAGCCGCGGGCGTCCCCACGATTACTGGTAAAGAATCCTGATTCGCCCTCGCCAAATGTAATGCCGAAATCGTCAGACGATGAGTTGATGGGGCGTCCCATATTTTCTACCTGCCAGCCACCCGAGGGTTTGAGCTGCGCACGGAAGAGGTCGAGTCCGCCGAATCCGGGATGTCCCGTGCTGGCGAAATACAGCACCGAGTCGGTGCGCACATACGGGAACATTTCATCGCCCGAGGTGTTTATCCATTCACCTAAGTTTTCCAGCGATCCTACTTTATCTTTCAGATTTATGCGCCAGATGTCGCGACCGCCGGAGCCTCCGGGCATATCGCTTGAGAAATATAGCCAGCTACCATCGGGCGATACAGCCGGATGGCCCATTGCCGAAAGGGTGTCGTTGATTACTTCAAATTTTACGGGAGCGCTCCATTGGGCATCGTTTCGGCTCGACGTGAAAATCTCGACAGTGGTATGTTTGTTTGGTTCGCGCCTGGCGCGGGTCAGATACATAAGGTTGCCGTCGGGCGAGAATGATATGATGCCTTCATCCATTTCGGTGTTTAATTCACCCTCTACGGCTTCGGGCCGTTGCCATTCACCTTTCTCGTTTTTAGTTGACACATAAATGTCACCTTTCTTCATACCGGTGATTTCGCTCTTGGGTCCGTTCACCTTTTCGCGAGTTGTGCCGAAATATAGACGATCATATTGGCCTGGAACATACATCGGGCCGAAATCGCTACGGGGAGAGTTGAATAGATCAGCTTTACGCACCACATATCGTGTGCCCTTATCTTTTCCAAGACCCATTTGTGCTCCCACAAGGCCTTCGGTCGCAGTCACATCACCGGGCTTAAGATCCAGGAAATCCTGATAAGCTTTTACGGCAGCGCCATATTGTCCCGATGCGTGTTGCATTTGTGCCAGGTGAAGAATAGCCATAGAATCGGGATATTCATAACGTATGGCATTTTGATATGCGGCCGCTGCACGCTGAAATTGACTCAACTTCCGGTAACATTCGGCCATTTGGTATGCTACGGCACCACGTTGCGGGCGTTCCTCTTTCTTTGTCAGCTTATTATATATCTTACGATAGGTTTTGGCAGCGTCAAAATACTCACCGCGTTCATATTGTTCATTGGCAGTGGCGAGCTTTGCTCCCCCACACGATTGCAAGGTGGCTCCCAAGGCTACACATATTATTATACTCAAGATAGCTATCCGCTTCATACATTAAAAATCTGATTACACCCAAATAACGGCAAATACACATTATTATTATAAGCACTCACAAAATTCATTAAACACGCAAATCAAAAGGTGAGTATACCCAGATCCCACAGGCGAAATTTCAAAAGCGGATCCCCATACTCACCCCATAGGGCAGAGCTAAGATTTAGGAATCCTATCTACCTCATACGACCTATACGCCTTAAACGACTTATAAGACTTATACGATTTTTACGACTTATACGACCCCCAAGAAAAATCCTTATTATATGGTTTATTAGCCTTCAGGCTTTCCTTCGCGCTTCTACGCCAAAAAAAACACCGGAAAATCATATTTGCTATACCTCA
>CAZHDH010000035.1:0-24748 GCA_964531245.1 uncultured Bacteroides sp.
GCGAGGTCGGGAATTTCTTCCTGGTATTCACCTTCATAAAGCAGACGACGGGGATCGCCGTTGAGGGCTTTGGAGAGCTCGGGGCGGATACGCAGACCCGACCAGGGAGTACCGCTGTTGTTGAGCTTCTTGAGCTGGAGAGCCAGGGGCGAGTCGTCGCCGTCGGCTTCCATCCATGCACCTACGGTAAGGTAGGTAGTGCCACCCCAAGTTTCGCAGAAACCGATACGCTGGGGAATGGTCCAGATGATTTCGCCGTTGCCCGCATAGCGATCGTTCGAGGCGCAGAAGAGGTATTTATATTCAGGAGCAAGCGAAAGGCCGGTGCCAACCACGTGTTTGAGTGCGTCGGCACATTCCTGCCACATAGCTACGCCGGTGTAAACTTCAGCATTGAGGTACAGCTTGGCAAGGAGCATATAGCCGGCTTCGCGAGAGATGCGGCCGTAGGTCTGCTGAGCTGCGGGGATGAGGTTTTCAACGTGAGCCTTGATATCGGCAACGGTGCGTTCAAACATTGTAGCACGGTCGCAAGTTTCGGGCACAGCACCTGTCACAGAGTTTTCGTCAACCCAGGGGCCGCGGCCATAGAGGTCGATCAGGTAATAGTTGGCCAGACCGCGCAGCATGCGAGCTTCAGCGTCCATCTGTGAGATTTCGGCATCTGAATAGAATTCGGGGCCATACTGGTGCAGATCCTGAATGAAAACAGATGCGAGCTTGGCCAGGTGATTTTCACGGGAATAAGCGGCATAGATCCATTCGTTGTCGTTGCCCCAGGTGTTGAAGTTGAGCACGGTGTAACCGGGGTCGTTCCATTTGTCAGAGATGAAACATTCGTCCGTGGTGATTTCCTGGAGGTTGAAGTGGCAACGCATGAACGAGCCGGCACCACCATCGCTTACCGACAGACCGTCGCCAGTGAGCAGATCATAGTAAACAGCACTGAACAGAGCATCGATGTCGGCCTTTGATGTGGGCTTTGTGATGGTGTTGGGATCGTCGGGTTCGACGTTGAGGTCTCCCACGCAAGAGGTGGTAGAGAACATCGCAGAAAGGGCGACACCACCTGCAAGCAGATATTTATATAATTTCATATATTGTCTGTTAAAACGGATTGATATATGCATCAGATTAGAAAGAAGCCACTACGCCGAGCGAAACGGTAACGGGACGCGGATAAACGCTGTTGTCGATACCTTTCGAGTAAGTAACCTCGGGGTCAAGGCCTTTATACTTGGTGATGACGAAGGGATTCTGCACGGCACCGAATACACGCAGACGCAGTTTTTCGCGCAGGAGGTTATCCCAGGTGTAACCGATGGTGATGTTGTCGCAACGTACGAACGAAGCGTTCTGCACAAAGTAGTTAGAAGTGAGCTGTTCGGTGTTACGGGCCTGCTGGAAGAGGTAGGTGTCGGCCATGATGTTCGACAGGGGAACAGTGGAAGTGGTGGGGTTGACAAATACGTTGTTGGCCTGGTTTTTATTGTAAGCCCAGTTGTCAAAGCTGCCACGGAGCACAAAGCCGAAGTCCCAATTCTTGTAGTTGAAGGTGTTGGTCCAGTTGACAGTCACAGCGGGATAGATGCTGTGGTACATGATCTTATCCTGGTCGGTGATGATACCGTCGCCGTTCTGGTCCACGTACACGCCTTCCAGGGGGTTACCGTCCTTGTCATATACTTGTTCGTAAACATAGAAGCTATAAGCGGGATAGCCTACTTCGTGCTTTTCAACATTCACACCGTTACCGATGTCGCCGGTCACGCCGTTGTAACCTTCGGCGATGCGGGTGATTTTGTTTTTGTTGTAGGCGATGTTAATGTTGGAGTTCCAACGGAAATCCTGAGTAACAACGGGACGGGTATTGAGGTTGAATTCAAAACCTTCGTTGCGCAGGTCACCGGCGTTGATGATACCTTCGTTAGAGAGGTTGGTGCCTGCGGGATAGTGTGCTTCTACGAGCATGTCGGTAGTTTTGAGGATGTAGTATTCGATGCTACCGTTGATGCGGTTGTTGAGGAAACCGAAATCAAGACCGACGTTCCATGTAGCGGTAGATTCCCACTTGAGGTCGGCGTTATACTTGTTGGGGTTGAGGGGCTGTACCCAGTTGCCGTTGATGGGATAACGGTTGGTCATATTCGAGGCGTTGATGTAGTAGGTAGCCAGGTAGGGGAAGTAGTCGTTATCCAGACCCTGCTGACCGGTGACACCATAGCCGCCGCGGAGTTTGAGTTCAGTCATCCAGCCGCGAGCCCTTTCCATGAAGTTTTCGTCAAGAATCTTCCAACCGAGAGCAAATGCGGGATATGTACCCCAGCGGTGAGTCTTACCGAAACGAGATGTACCGTCGCGACGTACAGTGGCTGTGAGCAGGTAGCGATCCATAAAGGTGTAGTTGAGACGACCGAAGAACGATACGAGCTGATAAGCCTGCTTGTAATAATATGTGGGAGCATACTGGTAGCCGGCATACTGACGCAGCGATTCGTCAGCTGCGAAAGCGATAGCGGGATCTACGTAAGAGAAAGAGTGACCCTGCTGGTTGAAGTGCTGCCAGGAGTAACCGCCGGTCACACCCAGGCTGCTCTTGATAGCGTCGAAGTCTTTATTGTAGTTGACCAGGACATCGAGCAGGAGCGAGAGGTTTTCGTCAAGGCTCTTAGAGCGGTTTTCGTAACCCACCTTGTAGTTTGTCACAGAGCCGTCGGCTTCCAGCACCGAGAAACCATTCTTCCACGCGTTGGGCGAGAAGGCGGTGTTGAGGTTGGCACATTCACCGTGGCTATAGTCGTAACCGAGGTTGAGGTTGGCGCTGAGTTCGCGCAGGAAGGGCATCTTGAGGTCAAACTGGATGTTACCTACCGACTGGTAAACCTTTGATTTCGAGCTGTAGTCGTCAACGAGCGAACGGGGGTTGATGGCCTGAAGGGTGTTAATATCAGTGCCTGCAGTGCCGGGGCCTGCTACGTTACCCGAACCGATGTAAGTGGTCCAGTCGTTGAACACGTTTCCTTCGGGATTCTTGACAGGGAGAGTGGGGTTGAAAGACACCGCACCACCCAGGGCGCCCTGGTCGTATGAGTTGGTGATGTAAGCACCCTTGACGTTGGCGTTGATCGAGAGAAGATCGTCAAAGAATTTGGGAGTGAGGTTGATGCTGCCGGTGAGACGCTGCATACCCGACTTGCGGATGATACCCTGATTGTCGGTGTAACCCACAGCCACGCGATATGGCAGGAAACCTGCGGTGCCGCCGACAGAGAGGCTATAGTCGTGCGAGAATGATGTGCGGAGCACTTCCTTCTGCCAGTTGGTATTGTAGATAACGCGTTCGCCATTGACCATCTGACCCAGCGCGCTGGCGGGGATAGAACCTTCACCCTGAGTGCGGATGATATAATCGGCAAACTCATTGCCGTCCATCATGTTCAGATAGTTGCGGGGAGTGTTAACATAGAAATTAGCGGCGAAGTTAACCTGCGGACGACCGCTCTGGCCTTTTTTGGTTGTGATGATGATAACGCCGTTAGATGCACGCGAACCGAAGATTGCAGTAGCGGAAGCATCTTTAAGGATAGTCATCGACTCAACGTTCTCGGGGTTAACGAGAGCGAGGGGGTTGGACGAACCGGTCACACCCTTGGAATCCATAGGCACACCGTCAATCACGATCAGAGGCTCGGTGGTAGCAGAAAGCGAAGCACCGCCACGAATCTGTATAGAAGCGCCACCCTGGGGGCTACCACCGTCGGTAGATACAACCACACCGGGGCTTGCGCCAACCAGGAGGTCCTGAGCCGAAGCAGCCAGACCAGCCTCGATTTCGTTGGGTTTAAGCACCGAAACGGCACCGGTAGCATCGCTTTTCTTCACAGTACCATAACCGATTGCCACCACTTCCTGGAGGGCAACCGAGCTGGCTGCGAGATGAACGTCGATGTTGGTGCGACCGTTGACAGCAATGGTCTGGGGTTCGCAACCGATGTAAGAGAACACGAGATAACCGTTGGCGTCGACGTGAATCGAATAGTTACCGTCAAGATCGGTTACTACGCCATTGGTTTCGCCTTGCACCACGACGCTGGCGCCAAGGGCGGGTTCCCCCTCGGCCTCGTACACTGTACCGGTGACAGTGATCTGCTGCGCTAATGCAGGGAATGCACAAGCCACTACCAGCGCCAGGGCCAGCAGAGCCTTACGTGTCATTCGAAAACAAATGTTTTGCATGCAAGAAAGTTTTTTAAGTTAGTAATTTTTATAATCTCAATTATTTGATTCTATGATAGTTACGACATCACCACGGCTGACAACTCCAAGCTGTGCTCATGGCGGTGATATGTATTAGATTTAGGGGTTAACTATTTATTAAACAGGTGGTTACGAGTTAGTTTTGGTTATAAGAAAAAGGTCTGTGCTCGACAGAGCACAGAGGGGGTATATACCCCCTGCAAATGTTTTTCACTCGCAAAGTACGGAAAAATTTTCGACTCTTACCATATCTTAACACATAAAATATGGCCGTTCGCCATTATTTAACCTCTATATGTTAAAATTACTAATATTTGTTAACAAAACAATTCCGTACTTTGGTATAGATTACGGCACAGTCGACGACGGCCACCAATGCAAAAAGAGCAACACTCCATACGATAGCGGCCAACGGCGTTCCGGTAACTACAGCATCGGCTTGCAGAGCAGCTACCCACACGGTGCGCATCAGGCAGGTGATAATAAATGAGCATACAGCTGCAAAGAATGTCACAGCGCAGGTGAGCAGAATAATATCGCGCGACACCCGGCGGGGAGTGTAACCCAGAAGCAACAGTCCGGAAATCGCTCCCCGGCTTTTCTGCACTATCAGGAACAGGCTGAGCACCAGAATCACCACGGCAAGCGACATTACCACCGCTCCCACACCGGTAATCACACCGGCCAAGGTGCGTATCACACGGGTAGCGGCGCCGTCACCGTCTTCCGGCGTATCTATCCTATAGCCGTTGTCTTTCATAAAATGGGCAACTGCCGGTGCGGTGGGATCAGTAACCGCCAATACCAGCCTCGAGGGATTCCGCGAGCCTGCTTTGTCGCCGAACCGCCGGGATGCCCATGACATCATCGCCGTGGGCACGGCAATGGTATTCAATCCGTCAGAGAAACCGACGATACGTCCGGGGAGGGTTTCGACACGTCCGTTACCTGCCAGGGTAATATCGACAGGCACAGCCGATACCATTCCCTCGCTGAGCGGCGGCATCCGTCCCGACGATGCAAATCCGAAGTTGTAGAGCGACAGATATTCGCGCGGAATCACTACCGGCACGAAGGGTGCAAGGGAGTCAAAGGTCCAATCGCCTGAGGCAAGCACCCCGGGGGGCATAAGCGAATCGGGCAACGACTCAAAAAACAACGCGGTGCGCATCGCCCTACCCCCCAGCTCCACCGAGGCATATACGGCATAGTCGGCGGCCGTGAACGGTGCCACACCGCGACACCACGGCTGCGCCTCAATGCGGCGAATTTCGTCGGGTGTGAACGACGGTGCCTCACCACGCAGCGTTGAGGTCATTTTCACCTCCTTGGACACTATAATCCGGCCTTGCGGGAGCGACACGGGCGACTTGCCTCCTGTCACGACCATTGCATCAGAATAGAATTGAGTCCCGACAAGAATCACTGTCATACCCACAAAAGCAGCTATGGCAAAGGCTATTAGCTGCGCGGTGCTGATGTTGCGACGCAGAAGTTTCCAGATCATAGCTGCAACACGTTGTGAGGGTTGATATTAATCGGATTACCTACGGATGTGGATATGAGACCGCCGCCGGTGTGCATCAACGCATCGGCGACCACCGCGGCACAAAGATCATTGGTGCGCGCATCGAGGTGACTGACCGGCTCGTCAAGAATAAGAAAATCAAAGGGTTGACAAAGGGTGCGAATCAGGGCTACACGTTGCTTCTGACCCACCGACAAGCGGCTTACCGGTTTATTGATATGCGCTGCTATTTCGAGGCGTTCAAACAGAGTTGAGATCTGCGTTTCGGTTATGTAATGCGTGAGATCGTTTTTAAGACGCACGTTTTCCAGTGCTGTCAGAGCAGGAAATAAACCCAACTCCTGCGGCAGATATGCTAGATTTGAAACACGCATACGGCACCAGTCGGTAATACCGAATCGGGCTATATCCACATTATTATATAATATGTGGCCCAGATAATCTGTGCGCACTCCCATCAGAAAAGCGCACAACGACGATTTTCCTGCACCCGAGACGGCATCCACACGGTAAATTTGACCGCGGCGGAATGAAACTTCGCTATGCCACACACCGCTTTTCACAGTATCGGAGGCAAGCGGCCGGGGCACGACATCTATCAACCTGATTTCCTCGATATGCTCCATTTTAACGTTTGAGAAGTTGAAGGATGGTGCGGGTGGAATCGATGAGTTCAACATCTATATCAAAGCTCTCGGGACGCAGGTATATGTCGAGTTCAACACCCGAAACATTTCCGGCAGGCAAAAGCATTGCCATCAATGTTTTGTCAACGCCCACGTGAAGCCACATGATGGCATCAGCGGCCGAAGCGGGGAGTGGTTTGCGGGCTGCAAAATCTGCATTGTTGAGGTTTATCGATACCACATTGTCCTTAGCGACCATTACGGCAGAAAAGAGCGAGGGCATTGACACAACAGCCTCGGCCCCGTCGCAGGTCACTTTGGCACCGATGCCTTTGGCCATAACCAACATCTGATCCATATATTCAGTGGCGGCGTCGGGGGTGAGGAAATCAGCGGTTAACAGAGCCTTGATATCATTCATATTATAGATACTGCGGGCGTTAACATTGGCAAATAGAGCCATCTGTGCCGTAGAATTATTCGCTGATAGTGAACGCAAAAGCAGCTCATTGTTATATTTTTCAGGAATAAGCGACATAATGCGCTCGTTAAATTTCTCGGGATCGATTTTTCCGTAAAGCATCACGATATTGGCATCGGCGGCAATGTCATATCCACACTGTCCCAGGGTGGCATACTCAACGCCTTCCACGATGTTGAATAGTTTGCCATCCTGCTCAAAGGCGTTGGCGGTCAGATGCACCTTATTCTTGTCGAATCCGCCTTTTAGTCCATAGGTCTTATTGTCAACGGAAATTATCGCGCCTATATCGCCTGACTCGGTGATATAGCTGCGTTTCCAAGGCGCAAGGGGTGTGGCAGCCGCATTTTGCATAGCTTTGACCAGGCGCACGGCGGCGGTGGCATCGTCGGCATCGATTCCCCAAATCAAAGCGGTCTTTTCATCTACAACCAATATGGCTTTATCGCCGCAATCAAACACGTTAAGCTCATCTACTTTGGACATTTCACCCGACTTTTTTAGCGCGTCGACGGCATCGGCGGGATTTTTCAACACGCCCACCAGAGCTTTCATATCGTCCGGGTATGCCATATACAGCAAAGAGCTACAATTTGCGTCAGCAGGAAGTGGAGACAAACCTACAGGGTTGTTCCGGAAATCGTCGACAGTCACGTCCTGATTGGCCAGAATATCATCAATATTTACCCTCGCGACAAGCGAAACGTCGTTACCGACGAGATCAAGCAAGTCTGTTTTCTCGGTTTTGGAGCAAGCGGCGCCCAGAATAAGGAGCAGGACGGCCACTGCGGTGTTCAAAAGTGTTTTCATAGCGCGTAGATTTTTATTCGGCAAATTTACATATTTCTACGGAATAATTGCTACCTTTGTGCAAAATATGTTTCCAACGATATGAACTTCCTTTCACAACGCGTAGAATCGCTGGCCGTGTCGCAGACCCTGGCCATGTCGCAGAAAAGTAACGAACTGAAAGCCGCAGGCATTGACGTAATCAACCTATCGGTGGGTGAACCAGATTTCCATACCCCCGACCATATCAAAGCCGCCGCAGTGCGCGCTGTCGAAGAAAACTTCACTTATTATTCCCCGGTGCCGGGCTACCTCTCGCTCCGCAAGGCTGTGGCCGAAAAGCTTAGCCGCGAAAACGGCCTCGCCTTCACCCCTGAGCAAATCGTGGTGGGCAACGGTGCAAAGCAGGCTCTTTGCAATGTGATTCTGGCCACTGTGAACCGCGGCGACGAGGTTATCATCCCTACCCCGGCATGGGTGAGCTATGTGGAGATGGTGAAACTTGCCGAGGGCAACACCGTGTTGGTTCCGGCAGGTATCGAAAGCGATTTCAAAATCACACCCGAGCAGCTTGAAGCGGCCATCACTCCCCGCACCCGTATGGTTCTGATTTGCTCGCCTTCAAACCCCACCGGCAGTGTGTATTCGCGCGATGAACTCGCCGCCCTGGTAGCTGTGCTCGAGCGTCACCCCCAGGTGCTTATCCTGGCCGATGAGATCTACGAACACATCAATTACACCGGTGAATTTACCTCACTTGGCTCCTTTGAAAGCATAAAAGACCGCACCGTGATAATCAACGGCGTGTCGAAAGCCTACGCAATGACCGGCTGGCGTATAGGTTACTGCGCCGCTCCGCTGGCTATCGCCAAGGCCGTGAGCAAGCTTCAGGGCCAATACACCTCGGGCGCATCGTCAATCGCACAGAAGGCAGCCGAGGCTGCCTATACCGGCCCGCAGGATTGCGTGGCAGAGATGTGTGCAGCATTCCGTCGCCGCCGCGACCTCGTGGTGAGTCTCGCATCTGAAATTCCCGGCTTCAAGGTCAATTGTCCCAGCGGTGCGTTCTATCTGTTTCCTGAGGTAAGCGGTGTGCTTGGCAAACGTTTCGGCGACCGTGTGATTGCAACCTCGGCCGACCTCGCTATGTATTTGCTTGAGGAAGCTCACGTGGCCACAGTGGATGGCGGCGCGTTCTGCGCTCCCGGTTATATACGTTTCTCGTATGCTACTTCCGACGAAAATCTGCGCGAGGCCATGACCCGCATCCGCCGCGCCGTTGAGCAGCTTGTATAACACATATTTTATATATAGCAAACATTTATATATAGCAAACAGCCACATGGATATTTTCCGGGTGGCTGTTTGCTATATGTGTTTTTCGGATTATTTTTCTTGTGCGTAACCCTGATTGATGAGAGCCTGACGCATATTGTAATTCATACCCTCGCGATAGTATCCGAGGATTTCGCCTATCCAATCCGCGTCCGAAGGATTCGAGGCGCGGTTGCGGTGATATTCGGTAAAGGTGCGGTCGTAGTCAAGCAATTTGTCGGCCATATCATCGGTGCCGTATTTATCCTTGAATATCAAGAGGTCGACAGGCTGTTTGGGTTTCAGATCGGGTATCTCGCGTGGAACACCCACCGCCAATGCGCACACCAGATAGACACCTTTAGGCAGGTTGAGCAATGCCGAGAGTCGGGCGGGATCTACCGTGCGGGCGTATCCTATGGGACAAGTACCCAGTCCGCGTGATTCAGCGGCCACGATAGCGCTCATCATTGCCAGGGATGCATCGACGGTGCCCACAATCAGGCCATCGACGGTGTTCTCAAACCCCGGATTTTCCAGACCTCGGGCCTTGGCAGCCAGGGCTATCTTATTATAGTCGCTCAGGAAGATGAATACTCGAGCTGAGGTTTTGAATTGCTTCTGACCCACGATTTCAGCAAGCTGTTCTTTAAGCTCCTGGTCGGCGACTTCTATCACAGAGAATTGCTGACCGTTATAGCTCGTGGGTGTGTTACGAATGGCGTCGCGGATGAAGCGGAGGTCATCCTCGGCAATAGGTTGGCGCTCGTAACGTCGTATCGACCGGCGATCGAGCAGGGTGTTTTCTACTGATTTCTGCATAGTTTATGTTTTTTCTACACCTTAAACAATGCATCACATTAATAAGTTCATAAACGCAAAACGATGCGGCCGGTGAGGGTCGCATCGTCTTGCGTTTATGAGAAAGTCAGTGATTATTTCACGTCGGGATCAACGCCCCACTGCTGCTGGGCAAGGCGGCGATAGTTGTTGTAACGCCACATTGCATTAGCCTTCGCAGCAGCAAAGAGTTCGGCAGCTTCAGCAGGATACTGCTTGAGAACCGAAGCGTAGCGCACTTCACCTTTGAGGAAGTCTTCAAACTTATCCCAATCGGGAGCTTTGGAGTCGAGGGTGAAGGGGTTTTCGCCATTGAGCTCGTTGGCGGGGTTGTAGCGCCAGAGCTGCCAGTAGCCACATTCAACGGCGCGGGCTTCTTCGGCCTGGCTGTGACCCATACCGGCGCGGAGGCCGTGGTTGATACAGGGCGAGTAGGCGATGATCAGCGAGGGACCGTCGTAAGCTTCAGCTTCGCGGATAGCCTTGAGGGTCTGAGCGTTATCTGCACCCATAGCCACCTGAGCCACATATACATAGCCGTAGGTAGAGGCGATAAGACCAAGGTCTTTCTTGCGGATACGCTTGCCGGCAGCGGCAAACTTGGCGATCGCGCCCACAGGGGTAGCTTTAGAAGCCTGACCGCCGGTGTTGGAGTAAACTTCGGTGTCAAGCACAATCACATTTACATTTTCACCCGAAGCGAGCACGTGGTCAAGGCCACCGAAGCCGATGTCGTATGCGGCACCGTCGCCGGCGATGATCCACTGGCTGCGTGAAGCGATGAAGCCTTTGAGTTCGAGCAGAGCTTTGCAGGTGTCGCAACCGCAGGCTTCGCAGAGGGGCACGAGTTTGTCGGCCACTTCACGGGTAACGGCAGCATTTTCCTTATTGTCGAGCCACTGCTGAGCCAGAGCCTTCATTTCGTCGGAACACTTGTCGCAGGTGGTTATCTTGGTCATAAGCTCGGCTACACGGGCACGCATCTTGCCGGAAGCGATCTTCATACCCAGACCAAATTCGGCGAAGTCTTCGAAGAGCGAGTTAGCCCAAGCAGGACCGTGGCCGTTTTCGTCGGTGCAATAGGGGGTCGAGGGCACTGAGCCAGAGTAGATTGACGAGCAACCGGTGGCGTTGGCTACCATCTGGTGGTCGCCGAAGAGCTGGGTGATAAGCTTCACGTAGGGAGTTTCACCGCAACCGGAGCAAGCACCCGAGAATTCAAACAGGGGAGTAGCAAACTGAGAGTTCTTGACATTAGCCTGAACGTCAACAAGAGCAGCCTTCGACTTAACGTTAGCCACACAGTAGTCCCATTCGGCCTGAGCGCCGAGCTGGGTTTCGAGGGGCTTCATTTCCAGAGCCTTCACGCCCTTCTTGCCGGGACAAACGTCAACACAGTTGGAGCAACCGAGACAGTCGAGCACGTCAACACTCTGGATGAAGCGCATACCGGCGAAAGTTTTGCCGATTGCAGGCAGGGTGTCGGCTTCTGCAAAGGGTGCGCCTTCCATTTCCTTGGCGTCGAGCACAAAGGGACGGATAGCAGCGTGAGGACAAACGTAGGCACATTTGTTACACTGGATACAGTTTTCTTCGAGCCATTCGGGAACGAAAGCAGCCACGCCGCGTTTTTCGTAAGCAGCGGTGCCCTGGTGCCAGGTACCGTCGGCGATGTCAACAAACTGCTTCACGGTGAGCAGGTTGCCATCCTGAGCGTTGATGGGACGAACGATTTCGTTGATGAATGCGGGATCATTGTTTTCCACCTTGGCATCATCGGGGAGCTGTGCCCAAGCGGGATCAATAGTGAGGGTGTGGTATTCACCGCCACGATCTACGGCAGCATAGTTTTTATCCACAACGTCCTGACCCTTCTTGCCATAGCTCTTGACGATGAATTTCTTCATCTGCTCGATGGCGAGATCAACGGGGATAACCTCGGTGATGCGGAAGAAGGCCGACTGGAGGATGGTATTGGTGCGGTTGCCCAGACCGATTTCCTGAGCAATCTTGGTAGCGTTGATATAGTAAACGGTAATGTTGTGCTGAGCGAAGTAGCGCTTAACACGGTTGGGGAGGTTGGCAGCGAGTTCGTCGCCTTCCCAGATGGTATTGAGCAGGAATGTGCCGCCATCGCGCAGACCGCGGGTCACGTCGTACATGTGCAGGTAAGCCTGAACGTGACAAGCCACGAAGTTGGGGGTGTTCACCAGGTAAGTGGAACGGATGGGTTCGTCGCCGAAACGCAGGTGCGAGCAGGTGAAGCCACCCGATTTCTTTGAGTCGTATTCAAAGTAAGCCTGGCAATATTTATCGGTGTTTTCGCCGATGATCTTCACCGAGTTTTTGTTTGCGCCCACTGTGCCGTCGGCACCCAGACCATAGAATTTGGCCTCGTAGGTGCTGTGACCGCCCAGAGCCATTTCCGGACGCTGGGGGAGCGAAGTGAAGGTAACATCGTCAACGATACCTACAGTGAAGTGGTTTTTGGGTTCGGGGAGAGCGAGGTTTTCGTAAACGCCGATGATCATCGAGGGAGTGGTGTCTTTGGAAGCCAGACCATAGCGTCCGCCCACGATTACGGGAGCGTCAGCTTTGCCATAGAAAGCTTCTTTGACATCAAGGTAGAGGGGTTCACCGTTGGCACCGGGTTCTTTGGTGCGGTCGAGCACGGCGATGCGTTTTGCAGTGGCGGGGATAGCAGCCATAAGGTGCTTCACCGAGAAGGGACGGTAGAGGTGAACGCATACCAGACCCACCTTTTCGCCCTGCGCTGTCATATAGTCGATGGCTTCCTTGGCAGCCTGAGTCACAGAACCCATTGCGATGATAACGCGGTCGGCATCTTCAGCACCGTAGTAGTTGAACAGGTGGTATTCACGGCCGGTGATTTCAGAAATCTTGGCCATGTAATCCTCAACGATTTCGGGCACAGCGTCGTAGACACCGTTTGAAGCTTCACGATGCTGGAAGAAAACGTCGGCGTTTTCAGCCATACCGCGGGCCACGGGAGCGTCGGGGGTAAGGGCACGGCTGCGGAAACGCGCCAGCGCGTCGCGGTCGAGCAGCGGAGCCAGGTCGTCCTGGTCGAGCATTTCGATCTTCTGGATTTCGTGCGAGGTGCGGAAACCGTCAAAGAAGTTGACAAAGGGAACCGAGCTCTTGATGGTGGAAAGATGAGCAACGCCGGCCAGATCCATTACTTCCTGAACAGACCCCTCGGCGAGCATAGCGAAACCGGTCTGACGCACCGACATTACGTCCTGATGGTCACCGAAAATCGAAAGCGCGTGAGAAGCGAGTGTACGTGCCGAAACGTGGAACACCGTGGGGAGCTGCTCGCCGGCAATTTTGTACATATTGGGGATCATCAGCAGCAGACCCTGCGATGCTGTATAGGTGGTAGTGAGGGCACCGGCCTGCAGCGAGCCATGCACGGCACCTGCGGCGCCGCCTTCGCTCTGCATTTCCTGAACCAGAACAGTTTCACCAAAGATGTTTTTACGACCGGCAGCAGCCCATTCGTCCACATACTCCGCCATGGTTGACGAGGGGGTAATGGGATAGATAGCGGCCACCTCCGAGAACATATAGCTCACGTGAGCGGCCGCCTGGTTGCCGTCGCAAGTCAAGAATTTCTTGTCCTTACTCATAAGATATTATTTAGCTTAATTGTATATTTAAGTTAAAAAACACGCCGAACAGGGGTGCAAAATGTTAATTGATTGACATACCTCTGCGTCAGCAAAAAATACGCACAAAGGTAGTGAAAATTTCTGCAATCACCAAACAAAAAATCAACCGACTACGATTTTCACATTATTATATTAGTCGCCTTGATTATTCACTTATCATAATTCCCGATTTCTCCCCGGCGAGTGTTTCTTTTGGCAGTCAGGCAATATTATACACTTTTTTGCGTTATGTAGATGTAAAGTTACGTAATAATGCAATTGTTATCATATCTCTCCAATGTGCGACGCCGGGCAGCTCTGGCGCTGGTGTCTGCGATTCTCTCTTTTTCAGTTTCGGCTTTTTCGCCCGACTCTTATCCTAAATCGTCTCCGCTGGCCTCGGGCAAGTGGGTGATGATTGCTGTGCCTGAAACGGGCCTGTATAAAATGGATGCTGCGATGCTGCGCTCGGCCGGCTTTAATGATGCTGCGCGGGTGCGTGTTTATGGCACCGGCGGCAGTCGTATGCCCGATGTGCTCAGCGAACGATACGCTGTGAACGCGCTTCCGCTAAACCATTCTGAGGCTCTTTCTGACGGCTCTCTGGTGTTCTATGGCTATGCCGGCGACCACTGGGAGGTGTCTACCGGCACGCGCTATCATCGCGAGATGAGCCCCTACACCGAGCAGGGGTATTATCTGCTCACTGAGGTTGAGCATGCCGATAGCGCAAAGGTAGAACCGATGGCTTGGTCGGAATCCAGCTCTTCCGCCCCGGCTACCGAGGCTATATGCCGTATGCAGCACGAACAGAATCTGACCCTCGCTACCGAGGTAGGTCCGCTTTTTCTGGGCGAGGATATGACCCGCACCCGCAAGCGTGATTTCACTTTCGCCACCCCGGGACGTGTGGAAAATTCCGACGTATGGATCGAAACTCAATTTGCTCATTTTCACACCGGGTCAAAGGCGCAGTTGGAATTCTACATCAATGATGCCAAAGACGTGGAGCAGAGCACCGATGCTGTGCCGGCCACTACCGTGAGCAATTATGTCTACGGCTCGCTTACCAATACCCGACGTACAGTGCGCCCCTCTACTCTTAATGAGTTCAAACTCACCTTGTCATATCAGCCCACAGCTACCCCGAAGTGGGCCAACCTGGATTATATCTGCGTCAACTACACCCGTGGGCTGCAACTGGCTGCCGGCGACAGCTTCGATTTCTGGTTGCAGCGCATCACCGCCGAGCTTCAGGGTCCGGCCGATACCCGCGTGTGGTGCGTGGAACAGTTTGAACCGGTGTGCGCCGTCGAAACCCGCTACGAGGGTGGTGTGCACAAAATATTCAACTCCGGCTCCATAACGCGCCGCTATGTGGCCTGGACTCCCACCGCCGCGATGGGCAAACCCACCATCGTGGGAGCTGTGAGCAATCAGGATCTGCACGCTCAGGCTGCCGGCGAGCAGGCCGAGATGATTATCATATCGCCCCGCTTATACCGCGACGCGGCCGAACGTCTGGCTCGGCTGCATCAGGATGTGCAGGGTATGAGTGTGCGAATCGTCGATCCCACCGAGGTGTATCTGGAATATGGAGCGGGTAATGCCGATATCAGCGCCCTGCGCCGTTATCTTAAAAATGTATTCGACTTGCAGGCCAATTCCGACACCCCTCTGCGGTATGTGCTGCTGATGGGTCGCGCCACTATGGATTGCGCCGAACGCTCTGCCGAAACTTCTGCTCAGGGCTACATTCAGCTGCCCTGGTGGGTGGTGCGTCAGGGGCGGCTGTCAATGTCGTCAAACGACGGTTATGGCACCGACGACTTCCTGGCTATGCTTGATGATAATTCAGGTGGCGAGATGGGCATTAACAACCTATCGGTGGCTTTGGGTCGCATCCCGGTTCTCACGGCCGACGAGGGTCTCGTAATTGCTGATAAAATCTCGTCGTATATGACTCAGGCCAAAAAGACGGGCTGGAAGAATCGTGTGGTGATTATGGCCGACGACGAGGATCGCGGCGTGCACCTCCACCAGGCCGAAAATCTTATCGACCTCATGGAGCGCACCAAGCTGCAACAGAATATTGTGGACAAGGTGTATATCGACGCTTACGAAATGACCGGTGGCACATATCCAGCCGCCCGCGAGGAAATGTACCGCGCCCTGGACGAGGGTGCCGCATGGTGGATTTTTACCGGCCACGCCAACAATCACTCCTGGACAGGCGAAGGCATGCTCACATATTCCGACATCAACTCGATGTATCTGCGTAACCTGCCTTTCCTGCTCGCTTCTACCTGCGACTTCCTGCGCTGGGACTGCGAGACAATCTCGGGCGGCGAGATTATGTTCAAGGAACGTTATGGCGGCGCCGTGGGTATGATAAGCGCCACTCGTCCGGTGTATATTTCGGATAACGCTTACTTCCTCAACGCCTTCGGCCGCGCAATGGCCGCCCGCGATGAAAACGGACGTCTTTACACCCACGGACGTGTGTATCAAAATCTTAAGAACGACATCCGCGATAATCGCGACCAGCGCATAAGCAACACCAACCGCCTGCGCTTCGTATTTATGGGCGACCCGGCTGTGCCGATGGTTACGCCCGACAATATCGTGCGCGTAGAGACTGTAAACGGCAAGCCTATCGACGATATTGAAGATCAAGTGATTATTGGCGCTCTGGGACGCCCCGTGATCGAAGGTTCGGTGACAGATCCTGCCGGTAACGTCCTCACCGATTTCAACGGTGTGGTATCGCTCGAAATTTTCGACGCCACCCGCAGCGTCACCACTCTGGCCCACGGGAACGGCATCGAGGATACATACGACCGCCACGGCGACCGCCTCTATTCCGGTTCGGCTCAAGTCAAGGATGGTCGATTCAAACTCACCGCTGCCATGCCCTCGCTGGTGGCCGATAACTTCCGCCGGGCCACTATGTCGATGTATGCCTACGCCCTTAATTCCAATGATGAGGCCGTGGGGATCAACACCGATTTCTATGTCTTCGGTTTCGACGAACCCGAAACTCCCGACACCTCGGCTCCTGAAATCGAAAAATTCGTGCTGAATCACGACGGTTTCACATCGGGCGACCAGGTAAATTATGCTCCTATGGTGATTGCCCGTGTGAGCGACGACCTGGGTCTCAACCTCTCCACCGCCGGCGTGGGACACAATATGACTCTGACGCTGGATGGCAACACCACTTATGCCGATGTGTCGTCTTTCTTCACACCGGATGCCAACGGCAATCCGTCTGGGGTGATCAACTATGCGCTCTCTGACCTCGCGGAAGGATTCCATGAGCTGCGTCTGCGCGTGTTCGACACCTCGGGCAATATGGCTGAAAAAACTATCGAATTTTATGCCTGCGAGAATATCTCGCCACAGATATTCGATGTATATACGGATGCCAACCCTGCCGTGAGCTCGGCTAACTTCTATGTGAAGCACGACCGCCCGGAAAATATCACCGAGGTTAGCGTTACGGTTTACAATCTTATGGGTTCACCCCTCTGGACCGGTTCGGCCAAGGGTATGAGCGACGGCGATGTTTCGGCTCCCGTAAGCTGGAATCTCACCGATATGTCGGGCCGGCGTGTGCCCCGTGGTATTTACCTCTACCGCGCTTCAATCACCACCGACAACGTCACCTATGAAACCGCCAGCCGACGCATAGCTGTAGCCGCCGAATAATGAAACATCTCGTAAATCTCGTAGCCGCGGTGGCAATCGTCCTGATTTTGGACGGTTGCCACCGTCTGCCTCATTTCGAGAATGATCCTGAAGGTAATTTCGACGCACTGTGGGAAATCCTTGACACACACTATTGCTACTTTGAGGAAAAGGGTGTCGACTGGGATTCAATCTATAACGTCTATCGCCCGATGGTGACACCCGAAACCGGCCCCGTCGAGCTTTTTACCGTTTGCGCGGAAATGCTTGATGAATTGCGCGACGGACACGTGAATCTCACTTCGCCGTTTGCCACGTCTTACTATAAGAAATGGTGGTCTGATTACCCGCAGAATTATGACGAACGCCTCGTCGAAGAGCATTATCTGCATTTCGGGGGCTTCACACGCAACGGCCTTACCTACGCGATATTACCCGACTCGGTTGGTTATATGCGTTATGGAAGTTTCAGTTATGGTCTTTCCGACCTCACTCTTGATTACGCCCTGGCATTGCTTGCCCCCTGCCGCGGCCTCATAATTGATGTGCGCGACAATGGCGGCGGCGAGCTAACCAATGTTGAAACTTTGGTGGCTCGGTTTATCAAGGAGCGCATCACCGCCGGGTATATTTCGCATAAGAGCGGCCCGCAACACAATGCCTTCTCAAAACCATACCAATACTACTTTGACCCGGCCCCGGAGCAACGCCCACGGTGGGATAAACCGGTGGCTATCCTCACCAACCGCAGTACATTCAGCGCAGCAAATAATTTTGTAGCCATAATGCACTCGCTGCCTGCTGTGCGGCTCATAGGCGACACTTCCGGCGGCGGCTCCGGTATGCCCTTCGGCTCGGAGATTCCGTGCGGCTGGAGCGTCCGATTTTCCGGTTCCCCTGTTTTTGATGCTGATATGGTCATCACTGAATTTGGCGTAGCACCGGATATTCATATTGACCTCGACCCTCAAAAAGCGTTGGAGGGCATCGATACTATGCTCGATGCAGCTATATGCGACATCATCGCCCGAAGCTCTCAACAATAAATCCAATTCCAGCATTGGTCTCGTTTTAATTTTTTTATTTAAAAAAACTTTGTTCTCTCATCGCTTTTTACTAACTTTGCAAAGTTTTTCACCAATCACACACCGATATGGGTAAGTTTTCGGCCTATAAGCTGCCGTTGAAATCGCTTGGCGTGGGAACGCATGAGTTTGATTATAAGCTCGATAAGCAGTTTTTCGCCAATATGGAGTACGCCGATGTCCGCGATGCCGACATTGACGTTCATCTTGTGGTAGATTATCATAACGACATCTACCACCTTGAGTTTACCCTTACCGGTACGGTAACTTTGCTCTGCGACCGTTGTCTTGACGACCTCGTCCTGCCTATCGACACCACTTACACCATAAATGTCGAATATGGCGACGATTACAATGATGATTCCGATGACCTCCTTATCATCCCCGACTCTGACAACTACCTCAATGTCGCTTACATGCTCTACGATACCGTCGTGCTGGTGATTCCTATTAAGCACGTTCATCCGCTCGGAAAATGCAACCGCGCGATGAGCGCCCTGCTCAAAAAACACCGCGGACAGGGCGAGGATGCCGAACTTGAGGAAGAACTCATGGAAGGCATAGAGGACGCAACCCCCGACCCCCGCTGGGATGCCCTCAAAGGTCTCGGCTCCGATGCTTCGGGCGATTCCGAATCCTGACCGCTACAAACTATGCTTCTCCACGGTCGCCCGGCCCGCGACCTACATTTATAAGATTAATAAAAAAACAAAAATAACAATAAAAGCATCATGGCACATCCTAAACGCAAACAATCAAAGACACGCACTGCAAAACGTCGCACACACGACAAAGCCGTAGAGCCCACTCTCGCACTCTGCCCCAACTGCGGCGCATGGCACATCTACCACACCGTTTGTGGCGAATGTGGATACTACCGTGGCAAGCAGGCCATCGTGATGGACAACGCCCTTTGATTAAAGGAACACTTTAGATGCCGGCCGACTTTTTGTCGGCTTACCTCAATTTCCATCACACGTTATTCTGAAAAATCTCCTTTGACTCTCCCGTTTCGCCCCGCAAGGCGGAGCCGGATAGTTTCAAAGGGGGATTTTTCGCAATTAACAATCTCCTATTCGGGCTATATTCTGCCCCTCAAAAATATAACTTAACCCCCATAACCATTATGCTCAGCGCACGTATCTCCGCCATAGCATCTTACGTCCCCGACGACATTCTCGACAACGAAATGCTCTCGAAAATGGTCGATACCAACGACGAATGGATCACAACCCGTGTAGGCATCAAGGAACGCCGAATCCTGCGTAAGGACGGTGCCGGTTCTTCTTACCTCGGCATCAAGGCTGTTGAAAAGATGCTTGCCGATTATAATATCGACCCCGCTGAAGTGGACCTCCTTATCTGCGCCACTTCAAACCCCGACTACCGTTTCCCAAGCACCGCCTCTGTGATTGCTCACGGCACCGGCTTATCGAACGCTTACGCTTACGATATACAAGCCGCATGCGCCGGGTTTATCGTCGCTCTTCAGGATGCCAACGCTTACGTTCGTTCAGGTATCTATAAAAAAGTTGTGGTGGTTTGCGCCGAAAAAATGTCCTCGATGGTCAACTATCAGGACCGTGCAACTTGCCCCCTCTTTGGCGACGGTGCAGCTTGCGTGCTCGTTACCCCCACCGAACAGGAAGGCGTAGGCGTCATCGATGCCGTATTCCACGTCGACGGTCGCGGCCGCGAATACCTTCTGATGGAAGCCGGCGGCTCTGTGCTCCCCACATCTCAGGAAACCCTCGATGCCGGCAAGCATTTCCTCTATCAGGAGGGCCGCAACGTTTACAAAAACGCTGTGACTGATATGCTCACCAGCACTCAGGACGTGATGAAGCGCAACAATCTCACCGCCGACGATGTCGATTACCTCATCCCCCACCAGGCCAACCTCCGCATCATCGAAGCTGTGGCTGATCGCGCCAAATTCCCCCTCGACAAGGTACTCGTAAACATCCAGCACTACGGCAACACATCGGCCGCTTCTATTCCCCTGTGTCTCGACGAATACAAAGACAAACTCAAAAAGGGCGATCGTCTGGTGCTCACCGCATTCGGTGCCGGCTTTACATGGGGTGCCATGTATCTCATCTGGGATATGTAATCTGCCCATCGAGCCGCTCAATTCTAAACCTCTCTCCCCCGCCACTTCTGCGTGTCGCAGTCGCGGCGGGGGAACTTTTATGGCTCACAGTTGTTAAGATTATATTACCAAATTGAAAAAACTAACTGATATGGAACACACACATAAAGCAGGCTTCGTTAACATCGTAGGCAACCCCAATGTAGGCAAATCAACCCTTATGAACGACCTCGTGGGCGAGCGCGTCAGCATCATCACAAATAAAGCACAGACCACCCGCCACCGCATAATGGGCATTGTAAACACACCCGACTATCAGATCGTATTCTCCGATACCCCCGGCGTGCTCTCACCTAAATACAAACTCCAGGAAAGCATGCTCAGCTACTCTGAGGGTGCCCTCACCGATGCCGATGTCCTCCTTTACGTGACCGATGTCGTTGAAGATCCGACCAAAAACGCCGACTTCCTGGCACGTGTAGCAGCCGAGAAGGTGCCCGTACTTCTGGTTATAAATAAAATCGACCTGCTCAAGGGTCAGGACGAACTCGAAAAAATCGTTGCCCGATGGAAAGAAATGCTGCCCAACGCCGAAATTTTCCCCACCTCGGCTAAAGAAGGCTTCAATGTAAACAATCTCATGAGCCGCATCGTCGAACTTCTCCCCGAGGGTGAACCTTACTTCGGCAAAGATGCCCTCACAGATAAACCCGCTCGATTCTTCGTCACCGAAATAATCCGTGAAAAGATCCTGACCAACTACGACAAAGAAGTGCCCTACTCCGCCGAAGTAATCGTAGAAAAGTTTGAAGAAAAAGAAAAATCCATACACATCATGGCCGTTATCTATGTGGAACGCGATTCACAGAAAGGCATCCTCATAGGCAAAGGCGGCGAAAAACTCAAAAAAGTAGGTACCGAAGCCCGTAAGGACATCGAGAAATTCTTTGACAAGAGCGTCTTCCTCGAACTCTTCGTCAAGGTGGAACCCAACTGGCGCAACCGCGAAAATAAACTCCGCTCCTTCGGTTACATCGAATAATTCACATTTACAAATAGATAATTTAATATGTTAGTAGCAATTGTAGGCCGGCCGAATGTGGGTAAATCCACACTCTTCAACCGCCTTACCGAAACTCGCACGGCCATCGTCGACCCAACAGCCGGCACTACCCGCGACCGTCAGTACGGAAAGGTGGAATGGAACGGTGTTGACTTCTCCATTGTGGATACCGGTGGCTGGGTGGTAAATTCCGAAGACATTTTCGAATCGGAAATCAACCGCCAAGTCGAGCTTGCCATCGAGCAGGCTGATGTGATCCTTTTTGTCGTTGACGCCATGAACGGCACAACTGATCTCGACGACCACGTCGCCGAAATCCTGCGTAAAAGCCGTAAACCCGTCGTTCTCGTCGCTAATAAAGTAGACAGCAACGATTGGTTATATAACGTTCCCGAATTTTACTCACTCGGCCTCGGCGATCCATTCCCCGTATCCGCAATCAACGGCTATGGCACAGGCGACCTTCTCGACCAAATTGTCAAGGACCTGCCCAAAGATCAGGAAGAGAAAGAAGAAGAACTCGCCGAAATTCCCAAATTTGCGATCGTAGGCCGTCCTAACGCCGGAAAATCATCCCTAATCAACGCTTTCATCGGCGAAGACCGTCATATCGTAACAGACATCGCAGGCACCACCCGCGACTCAATCTATACACGCTACGATAAATTCGGCTTCGATTTCTATCTCGTAGACACCGCCGGCATACGCAAAAAAAACAAAGTAAACGAAGACATTGAATACTACTCCGTAATCCGATCCATACGCGCCATTGAAGCATCAGATGTCTGCATCCTTATGATCGACGCCACTCGCGGCATCGAATCACAGGACGTAAACATTTTCTCACTAATTCAGCGCAACAAAAAAGGCCTCGTAGTAGTAGTAAACAAATGGGACCTCGTAGAAAATAAATCTCAGGCGGCCATCAAAACATTCGAGAACGCAATCCGCGAACGCTTCGCTCCATTCGTCGACTTCCCCATCATCTTCGGTTCGGCACTCACCAAACAGCGTATCTACAAAGTGCTTGAAACAGCCGTAGAGGTTTACAAAAACCGCAAACGCACAATTTCAACATCCGAGCTCAACCGCGTGCTCCCCGAAGACATCGCCGCATATCCGCCACCAGCCAACAAAGGCAAATACATCAAGATAAAATATATCACGATGCTCAAAGGCGCACAAGTGCCCACATTCATATTCTTCTGCAACCTACCGCAGTGGATCAAAGACCCCTATCGCCGATACCTTGAAAACAAGATACGCGAACACTGGGACTTCTACGGCACACCAATCCAACTCTTCTTCCGAGACAAATCATAACCCCACCAACCACCTCCGCCCGCAGCAGAGGTGGTTTAATTTTCATATATAAGTAATAAATCCCAATGCCCAACCGGTGCATAGAGAGGTACAGCTTAACCGCCGGGAGACCCGCCATACGCGGTGCCATTGACTGCCGGATGGACCGGGGGCCACGCCGCTCTGCGTTCTAGCTGTCGGAAGACTATGTTGGCACTCTGAACAGTGATATTTTTGCTTAATTCTACTTGACTTTCAAACAAAACCAACGCATTAAACCTGCACTTTTATGCCGTTAAACTCTTTAAGCATACTAATGTTAATTTCAAGTGCGGCGCGTGTATTAGTAAGCGTAAAGGCATCCTGCTTTCGAAGCTGGTCTAATTGTTCGGCTTCGCGTTTAGCGCGTTCCTCTGCGTCAAAAACTTATTCGTGCTTTTGGTTGCCTTGTCAGTGGTTATGGTGAAATATGCGATTGCTGGGTCGCACAAAGGTCTTTAATGCTTTGTATGTCCTCGTCGCGCGTGCACATAGTGTTGCGCATATTGACCGCCAACTGGGTTTCGACTTCAATCTGGGCGACGTGCGCGTCCGTCAGTCCCTTCAGTGTGTTTTGAAGGTCGTTGACCGTGCTGCTTACCGAGTCCATACCGGTTGCCAGTGCCGCAAAATTTATCATTGAGCTTTTAAGTTTCTCGGCTTCGACCACCGTGGCATTGATGACTTTGCGGAAGCCATCTGCATCCATAGACAGCTTTTTGAAGCCGCTCGCGTCCCCCTCCAGCTTAAAAGATATTGATATTGTACTGTTTTGCGACATAATGTTTGGCTGGTTGTTATATTTTTGTTATCTTTACGTCAAAATTTAGAGTTATGATTAAATTCATCGCCTGCATCGTCTGCCTGATACCTTTTATCATGGGTTTTTTAAGCATCCTCGGACTGGGGCTGGCTTTTTTTCTTCCACCGGAAGAGAAAAAAGTGAACATCACAATTGAGATTGAGCGTGAAGACGGAGATTAACTGAGTTTTTTATCCAGTTTCTCAAACCTTGACTTCTGCTCCTCGGTGGTTAGGTTCAGGGGCTTACTGCTCTGGTGTTCGCGTTCCTTATCCCAGGGCATAAGCAAAAGCTGTCTGGGTGTTACCTTATTCCTTTTCTTGACATGGGGCTGTATCAGTATCGTCGCGATAGTCCTGGCACGTTCCCATACTTCGAGGCTTTCTCGCCCGGTCATTTCGCGCCATGCTTTGCAGATAATTTCAAACTCGCCGAAGGTACATTTGCAAAAATCATCGTGCGACATTCCGATACAGCCGACGGCCATACCTAAAAGGTCATAGACACCTATAGGCTTTTTTTCTTCCGTTTCAGCGGCTTCCGTGGCTTCGGCGGTTATAGCCTCGTTCCACTTTTGCATATCCCCAGGGTCGATACTGTCTGCAAAATCCATGAGTGAGTAATTAAACTGTTTACCCTCACGTTTAGCCGCTGAAACGATACAGCACCATAAATAGGCGCAAAGGTCTGTAAGGCTCGTAGGATCTATCTCTGTAATCTCTCGGCCCGTTTCCTGCTTGAAACGTAGCATAGCCCCCATAGTCAGGCAACAGGGGTATGCTTAGCCGTTAATGGTTATTTCGATACGCATCTTGCTCCGGCCTCGGTTTCAGGTGTTTCAGTGAAAGCCGCTTCGTCGAGCGTGTCGGGCTCGACGTCGTCCTCCATATTGATGCTGTAAGTGCTATCGTCCTGCGCAGGGTTGGTGCGCTCCAGCGACGCGATGTACACTCCTTCATTAGTAATCAATTCGTTGCGATTAAGTGTATTGCCGGATGGAGCAGCGTCACTGCGGGTGCCCCCCGGCGCGCGGTTCAGTTGGAGCTATCCATGGGTTATTTGGCGAGATATGTGTGTATAAAAAAAGCCCCGGCCTGGTGAGGTCGGGGCAGAGGGGGCGGTTACCTACTTTTCCACTTTCGCAGTATCATCGGCGTGGTTAGGTT
>CAZHDH010000036.1:0-24512 GCA_964531245.1 uncultured Bacteroides sp.
TGCACCACATTATGTTAAGATGTATAACGAGGCATCCTAACAGCAATTCTCGTTGGGCGAATACTTTGATGCTAGTTTCGATGCTGTGAAATGGTGGATCGAAGTCACTTCTAATCAAAGTGCAGCCTTCGACTTCCCCTATAAATATGCTGTAAATGAAGCATTCCATTCCGGGGACCTTTCCAAGCTGGTATGGAAGGCCAATGGCACCAACGATCAGCCTGCCGGTATGATTCATTTCGGCTTTGCGCAATATGCCGTCACCTTTGTGGATAATCACGACACCTATCGCGATGGCTCGAAATTCAACGGCAACGTTCCGGCTGCAAATGCCTTTATGCTTTTCTCGCCCGGTACTCCCTGCGTGTTCCTCAAACACTATCTTGATTACACCAAGGAAATTCAAAAGCTCATTGATGCACGTAATTCTATCGGTATCCATAACCAAAGTCCGGTGAAGGTGCTTCGTACCGCTTCAAATTGCTATATGGCCGAAATTACCGGTAAAACCGGTAAAGCGGTGGTCAAGATCGGCCCGCTTATGATTTCGCCCGACGGCTATTCCGATTCGCAGATCGTAGCTTCCGGCAACGATTACTGCGTTTGGGTAAAATCCGAGCACACTCCGGTTGATCCGGTTAATCCGCCCGCTGTCTCTACTCCTTCTGAAATGTATATTCTGGGCAATCTGCCCGATGGTCACTGGACCACCGACCGCGGTATCAAAATGGATAAAGACGGTGCCGTATTCCAAGCCTCTAACGTAGTGTTTGAACCCGCTGCTGCCGGTGCCAACGCTTACTTCTCATTCGTATCCACTCTGGCTTCAAGCTGGGATGGCGTGAATGGCAACGACCGCTTCGGCCCTAATACCAAGGACCAAATCCTCCTTTCCGATACACCCTCCACATTCCGCAAATTTGCTGCCGGTGGCGAAGCCGCCTCTGCCAATTCGTGGTGTGTGACTCCCGGCACATATAATGTGGTTGTCGACTTCCGCGATATGAATGTCACCGTATCAATCCCTCAGGGCATAGATGTTGTATCATCAGATGCCACCGACATTCAGCCTGAATATTACACCTTGCAGGGTGTGCGCGTGCAGGCTCCTTCTGCCGGCGCTCTGTATATCGTGCGCCGCGGTGCTGTGGTAACAAAAGAATACATCCGATGAGATTTATTGCTCCGATAGCAATTTTAGTAGCAACACTTACAGGCTGTACTTCACACAATAGTTTCCGCAATATGAGCGGAGCTGTGTGGGGTACAGCCTATCACATTACCTATAACAGCGACCGGGATCTATCTGATTCAGTGTTTGCAGTGATGAATCAGATTGACGCATCTCTGTCAATGTTTAATCAGCAATCTGTGGTGAGCCGTATCAATGGTCCTCAATCCGCCGTGGCAGATGATGATATAATTGCTGTATGGGAAATTTCCAAATCTGTGAATGCGGCATCTGAAGGTGCATTCGACCCTACGGTAGCCCCCCTGGTCGACCTCTGGGGCTTCGGACGCCGGGGTAGGGATGTGGCTTTGCCCGACTCTGCCGAGGTGTCCCGAACATTAGCGCTGGTGGGTATGGATAAATGGTCAGTGGAATCGGGTAGCATTGTGCAAAAGCCCGCGCCCAGGGCCGCTCTGGATTTTTCGGCCGTGGCTAAGGGATATGGCGTGGATTGCATTGCCCGAATGTTTGAGCGTAACGGCTGCCATGACTTTATGGTGGAAATCGGAGGCGAGATTGCCCTGAGCGGAAATAACCCCCGCGGCACTCTTTGGCGTGTGCAGATTGATGCCCCGGTTGATACCACCCCAGGGGCCAATCCATATACATATCTTGACACCACCGATTGCGGTATAGCCACCAGCGGCAATTACCGAAACTATCGCGCCGACTCCACCGGCAATGTGTATGGCCACACCATCAACCCCCTCACCGGCTTTCCGCGCCAAAAGGCATTTCTTAGTGTCACCGTGGTAGCACCCACGTGTGCCCTGGCCGACGCTGTAGCCACAGCTATGATGGCATCAGACCCCGCCCAGGCCGATTCCATCGCCGCACGTCTCTGTGTAAAAGCTTTTACAATACGCTAAGCTGTAGAGGTAAATAGATAGTAAAAAGACCGCGACCCATCATATTGGTCGCGGTCTTTTTAACTTCTATAGGATAAGTAACTTTTGAGAGTTACTTAAATCAAAATGTCTTGATCCAATCGGCGATACGTTTATCAGTGGCGTCGGCGTGGTTCACTTCATCAAGGAGCAGACCTACAGCACCGGCTCCTTCAACCTTCACGGCGTCGGAGTGGTCAAACTGGTAGGGGAAGGTGTTGAACGCTCCCACGATTTCTGCACCGGTTTCTTTCACGGCATCGTATATCTTTCCTACTGCGTTACAGAAAGTATTCGACATTGTTTCATCGCCGCATCCAAAGATCGCAACTTTCTTTCCGGCCAGCGACATCGACTGCACAGCGTCGATAAAATCGCCCCAATCTTCCTGAAGGTCACCATCGCCCCAGGTTGATGAACCGAAGATCACAAAGTCGTAATCGGCAATGGCCGAGGGACGCACAGATGCCACATCGTGCACGTCGCTTTCTGCCACATTCAATGCTTTAGCGATGCGAGAGGCTACATCGGCAGTAGTGCCGGTGGTAGATCCATAGAATATTCCGGTTTTCATATCTTATCAAGTGTTTTATTTATGTTATGTTTATTAATAAAACACCTCGTGTGGCTCACTTGTTCAATAGCGTGCCGTAGAGATCTACGGTCTGATCTGCTATGGTATCCCAATTGTATGGAGTGAGATCATATTGGGGCGCGACTTGGCTCCCAAGCTTGCGATTCATAGCATCGGCCAGAGCGGTGGTATCGCCCACAGGGAAAAAGTTGTCGGCACCGAGCGTATCGAGTCGATTGGCCGCAATATCGCTAACCACTACCGGCAGGTCATAACTCATAGCCTCAAGCAGCGCGATCGGCAGCCCCTCGTGATACGACGGCATTACAAATAGCGATGCGTTGGTCATCAGCTGATTGAGTGCCTCACCTTTGATAAATTCGGTAAGCACAACTCCGGCATTTCGTGCTTGCTCTTTAAGCCCCTCGGAATACTGGTCGGGATGATCGGAATCGCCCGCAATCGCCAGGGCATATCGGCTTTTGAGTCCTGATTTTTCGTATGCCTCAATCAGGTCGTGAAAGCCCTTCTCTTTCACAAATCTGCCTATTGCAACAATGTAAGGCTTATCGGCAAGCCCCCATTTTTCCAGATAGTCGCGGTTGGCGGATTTCTGTGGTTTTTCTACTCCGTTATATATTAATGTGGTGTCAGTACGGCCATAATTCTTTCGCAGAATTTCGGCGATAACGTTTGAAATCACAATCACGCGGTTTGAGAACCGTGTGCCCAGGCGTTCTCCGGCGCGGAGCACTCCCTTGGCCAACCGTCCCCATTTCTGACGGTCGTAATCGGGGCCGTGATTGGTCATCACCACCTTCATTCCCAACAGCCTTGCAAATGGCACCATCAGTGCCGGACCAATGGCGTGCACATGAAGCACATCGGGATTTAGGCTGCGTGCCTTGATAACCGCAAGGAAAGTGTGCACTATAGCCTCGATCGACTTGCGCCGCGGGGCAAATACATCCACCAGTTTAACCCCCCGGTATTCCTTTAATCCCGGCGTTGCTTCGACGTATGGCGTGCGGCGTATGACCGTAACATCGTGGCCCTTAGCCGCTATGCGTGGATATAGCTGCTCGCAATGTGTCTCCACACCGCCCAGAATGTCGGGAATACCGCGTGTGCCTATTACTACTATTTTCATTACTGCCGTGGAGGGTAGGGGTGACGATTCAGAATTTTTCGCGCAGATTACCCTGTTCGGGATCCTGGCCCACATTATACCACTTTTTGTCGAGGCACGGGTCGAGGCCGCGGATAGAGCGTATCTTATTTTTAATAGCCCACTGGAGCGGATGTTTGATATATTTGTGCATCACTGGCGATGCTGTGCCCACCATCCAGCAGTTTTTGGGGCAGCGGCGCACCTTCTCACGTACCTTTTCGGCACGTTCCGAGGTCCATATTTCCATGAATGGTGCGTCATGGATGTTGCCCATCGAATCCTTCCAATAGCGCTCCTCCATACCATTGCAGGGGAACACTTCTCCCCATGGGTCAATGAAGAAATTAGTGGTGCCGGCCTCGCAGGGCAGCATACGGCGCCCGCCTTCAATATAGTTGATCAGACCCATATTGAAGAAAGCGCGGAACCACGATTTGGGATGATTTTCTTTGAGCTGCCAGCGGATAAGCTGCTCAAAATCGGCGCATACCTCGTTGCGGTTGGTGATGGAATTATCATCCTTATGGAAATAATACGAATTGTGGAAGGCTGCCGTGGCAAATTCCATACCCAGCGAGCGCGACAGCTGATACAGCGCCAGCATATCCTTTGAGTTGTGGTTTGACACCGTGCAACCAAAGCCTATATCTTTCAAGCCCATATCCTTAAGGGTGAGAAGCGTGCGCAGGCCGCGGTCAAATCCGCCCTCGCGTCCGCGCAGCTCATCGTTCTTGCGGCTGAGCCCTTCGATAGAAATGCGGATACCGATATTCGGGAAGCGTTTGGCCAGTTTGATCACCCTATCCTCGAAATACCCTGATGTTGAAATCACGATACGGTCGGTATGCCGGTAACATTCTTCAACAATATCTTCAAGGTCTTCGCGGATAAAAGGCTCACCACCGGTAAGATTGATAAATTTGAGTTTAGGCAAGGTCTTTAGATCCTCGGCCTTTATCTCTTCACGCTTATCAGTGGGATATTTCCATATATTGCACATCTGACAGCGCATAGGGCAGCGGTAGGTCAGAATAATAGATGCATCGGTAGGGGTCTGGACTTGCTTATTGGTCATTTTTTTGTAGAGTTACATAAATTGTTAAGGATATCCATAAGCGCCGCATAGTGTGTCTCGGCAGAATAACGGCTCTGCACGGCACGCAGTGCGTTTGCGCCCATTTCGCGGGCCAATTCGGGATTGGCGGCTATACGCAGGGCGCGGGCACGCAACGCCTCCCAATCGCCATAGGGGAAGGTAAGGCCGGTCACGCCGTCCTTTACCAGCTCAGGCAGCGAACCAAAGTCGGTGGCTATCACCGGTTTGGCGAATGCGAAACTTTCGAGAATGGCATTAGGAAAGTTGTCATACCATTCGCTGGGCACCACGGTGCAAAGGCACGTGTTGAGATAGGGCACAATCTGCTCAAAGCTCATACGCCCCAGAAATTCGATATTGTGGCTGTGGCCCTCAAGATCAGCGCGTAGTGTATCTTCATAGCCTCCGTTTGAGAAACCTATGATTTTGAGCTTTAGGTCGGTGTCGCGGAAAGCCTTGATCAGTGTTTCCAGTCCTTTCTGCTTTTCGATTCGTCCCACATATAGGAAGAATGGCTGATACTGCGGCGTGAGTCCGGCCGGAATGGAATTCTGATTGAAAAAGGTGGGGATATGCACCAGTTTATCTTTGGGTATGCCGTACTGCGCCAGTTTACCCAGAGTGAACGACGACGGCACAATGAAACGATCGATTTTCGATGGCACCTTGCTCAGGTCGTGGAAAGCCTTGGCGCCGGCTTTTAGCAGCGACAGTACAGCCGAACCATGCACACAGCGATTTTTGACACAAGCCAGGCGATTACCGTTCAGACACTCCTCACACACACCCGTGCGGTCGTTATAAAACAAAGCATTGGGGCACATATATTGGAAATCGCTGATGCGGTGCACCACAGGAATACCCTGCTTGCGGGCCACATCGATTATCGACGGCGAAATCTTGTTGTGATACTGCATGATATACACCACATCTGGCCGGGTATCGCGCAGCAATGCCGCAAATTTCTTCTTGGCCTCAAGCGAATAATACATCCGGCTGAACGATTTCGCTATCGTGGCAGGTGTTTTGCGGGTATTCGAGAAATATTCCTCATCGCCCACAGATTCAAGGAAATACGGCTCGTATTCGCTCTTGAAGTTTTTCGGGCCTTTTATGGAAAAAGGAATCACGGTGTGGCCGTGAGTTTCCAGAATCTCCTTGATATTGAAATAGTAGCGTTCAGGCCCACCGGAGATAAAATAGCGGTAATTTACAAGCACTATCTTCATAACTCTCAGCGGCCTATGCAGTGATATTTTATACCTTGTTCTGACATCTCAGAGGGATCGTAAATATTGCGGCCGTCAATGATCAGTGGCGAGCGCATCATACGTTTGAGCACCTCCCACGAGGGCATTCTGAACTGCTTCCACTCGGTGAGCAGAAGCATAGCGTCGGCATCCACCAGGGCGTCATACATATCGGTGGCATATTCCACAATATCGCCCACACGACGGCGACATTCGTTCATGGCCACCGGGTCATACACCCTCACGTTAGCCCCCGCGCGGGTAAGCAGGTCGATGATAACCAGCGAGGTAGCTTCGCGCATATCGTCGGTTTCGGGTTTGAATGCCAATCCCCACAGGGCTATGCGTTTACCACGCAGATCGCCTAACTCGGCCAGAAGTTTCTTGTAGAGCAACTTTTTCTGCTCCTCATTTACATCTTCCACCGCGCGGAGCACGCGCATATCGTAACCGGCTTTCTCGGCTGTCTTGATCAAGGCTTTCACATCCTTCGGAAAACAAGAGCCGCCGTAGCCACATCCGGGATACAGAAATTTAGAACCTATGCGGGTGTCGGCTCCCAGACCCTTGCGCACCATATTCACATCGGCACCCACGAGTTCACACAGGTTGGCAATATCGTTCATAAACGAAATGCGGGTGGCCAGCATGGAGTTGGCAGCATATTTGATCATCTCGGCCGACGGGATGTCGGTGAAAATCACTCTGAAATTATTCAGCATCAATGGGCGGTAGAGCTTCGCCATCTTATCGCGCGCGCGTTCCGAATCCACCCCGACAACCACACGGTCGGGTTTCATGAAATCAGAAATGGCAGCACCCTCTTTCAGAAACTCAGGGTTGGACGCGATGTCAAATGGCACATCTTCACCGCGAGCTGCGAGTTCCTGCTCAACCACGCGTCGCACCTTGGCCGCGGTGCCCACGGGCACAGTGCTTTTTGTTACCAGCAATGTGTATTTTTTAATGTTGCGACCGAAAGTACGCGCTACATCAAGCACATAGCTCAGATCTGCCGAGCCATCCTCATCGGGCGGAGTGCCCACGGCGCTGAATACTATTTCTACCTCGGGAAGCACATCGGCAAGCGAAGTCGAGAATTTCAGTCGGCCTTCGGCCACGTTACGTCGCACCATCTCGTCGAGTCCCGGCTCATAGATGGGTATTTCACCGCGGAGCAAGGATGCGATTTTATCTTCATTGATATCGATACAGGTAACGTCAACACCCATTTCGGCAAAACATGTGCCGGAAACAAGTCCTACATAACCGGTGCCTACGATAGCTATTTTCATATTGGTTTACGTGTGTGGTACGTATAATATTCTTACTTAAGTGGATTTAAATCAGAGCGATACCACGCTACAAATTGGTCAATGCCCTGCCGGAGGCGAACCCTTGGGGCCATGCCCGTGGCTGCTTCGAGGGCGGCGGTGCAGGCCGCGGTCTGATATACATCCCCCGGCTGCATGGGCAGATACTCCTTGACGGCAACCTTACCGCAAGCGCGTTCTATTTCGCTTATGAAATCCATTAATTTAACGGAATGTGCCCCCCCAATATTGTATATGTGGTGTAAAACATTGTTATTATCCGGCTCAGGGGTGGAATCCACGACCGCCACAGTGCCGTCTACAATGTCGTCAATGTAAGTAAAATCGCGCATCATATCACCATGGTTGAACACACGGATGGGCCGGTCGTGCAATATCGCGTCGGTAAACAGGAAGGGCGACATATCGGGCCGTCCCCAGGGGCCGTACACTGTGAAATATCGCAACCCCGTGGTGGCAAAGCCATATAGCTTGGAATATGCGTGAGCCATAAGCTCATTGCTCTTTTTCGAGGCTGCATATAGGCTCACCGGTGTGTCGGTCTTGTCTGTCTCGCAGTAGGGCACGGTAGTGTTCAGGCCATACACGGAGCTTGAGGAAGCGAACACCAGATGCGTTACTCCGGTATTGCGGCAACCTTCCAGAATGTTAAGGAAGCCCTCGATATTGGAATGAAGATAGGCGTAAGGATTCTGGATAGAATAACGCACACCCGCCTGAGCTGCAAGATTCACAACGATGTCAAATTTATTGGCTGACATTAGTGTATCAAGCGAACATTTGTCTGAAATGTCCATGCGCAAAAACTTCAAAGTCGGGTAACTCGCAGACACCAATTCAGTGCCGAATTCAACATTATCGCCACAGTCAAACCCGAGACGACGGAGCCGTGCATATTTCAGGCGAGGGTCGTAGTAGTCGTTAATCGAATCGATAGCTACTACCAAATCACCACGTCTGGCAAGGCTCTCGGCCACAGCCGAACCGATAAATCCGGCACCGCCGGTCACAAGTATTTTCTTCATACTGATAGGCTTTACGAACTACAAAGTTACGAATAAAAATCGAAAATTGAAAATGTGAGCGGATGATTGTGATGATAGTTTTTGTCAGCGGTAGTCAACACGTGTTAACACTTGTTGGTTTAGTTAACACGTGTTAGCAAAAGTCAGCAGAGGTCAGCAGAGGTCAGCAAAGGCCAGCAAAAGTCAGCAAAGGCCAGCAAAAGTCAGCAAAGGTCAGCAAAAGTTAGCAAAGGTCAGCAAAGGTCAGCAAAACCAACTGATAATGTATATGATAATGTAAATGATAATTAATTTTATAAGAAAAGAAAAATTGAAAAAGAAAATTTTGATTGTGATGAAAGGGATGTGAACTTATCCGGCCGAGGGTGTAGCTACAATTCGGGTGTGTTTTGCATTATCAACACATTTATATCATTTGTTCAAATTCTGTGGAGCAGACGGCCTCGGCATATAGTATCTTTGCAGAATAAATATTAAACGCTAAAACTATGAATTTGCAAAGTTGCTCTCAGTCATCGTATTGTATTCTGAATTTATCAAGTATAAGTTTGAAATTGTCCTGAGCGCTCAGGCAAGTATCCATCAGGTAACCTTTTATTGCCGGCCAATTTCGCAATCCGTTATAGTAAAACATCTTCAATTCATCAGTTATGATAAACGGCACATACCCAAAGCGGAGACACTCGCGAAACAATATCAAGCGCCCTACACGTCCATTCCCGTCTTGGAAAGGATGTATTGCTTCAAAACGGTGGTGGAAATCAATAATGCCTTCAAAATCAGTTTTTTTTGAGTTATAATCTTTCAAAAGATTCTTAATCTCTCTGTGGACATTTTCGGGTGCTACGGTATCGTTTCCGCCCACTTCATTTGGTAGTTTTTTGTATTCTCCAACCCTGAACCAAGTCCTGCGCTCGTCAGATGTTCCGGATTTCAACAGGAAATGAAGGTGCTTAATAAAAGATTCGGTGAGCTTGCTTTCGGTATTGTCAATTATATAGTCGATGGCGCGAAAGTGGTTGTTGGTTTCTATGATGTCGTCCACATTCAAGGCACCTTCAGCCATACCTATGGTATTTGTCTCGAATATATACCGGGTTTGATCATGGGTCAGTTTACTACCCTCGATATGATTGGAAGTGTAGGTAAGTTCAATTTGTACGCGATGATATATTCCGCCTTTGATTCTGCCTGCTTTTTGTTCTCTAAGAGTTTGCAGCAGAGGAGAATCTGTTGACTTTTTTGAACGATTGGGAGGGAGTGAATCCTCGGGAATATTCCATGTTTTTCCCACAAGGAAAGCTCCTTTAATTTTGCCTGTTGCGCAATAGTTTCGGGCTGTTCGTTCTGAAACACCATGCATCTCGGCCCACTGTTTTACTGAAATATACTCCATTTATCGGCAAAAAATTTGGTTAAATATAATGCAAAGATAGGAAAACTTGCCGGTATCGGCAAATTTTAATGAGTTGAAGTTATATCGTGAGGCTTACTGCCGGAGTAATTCCGCAGGGTAAAACGGCGATTATAGGGCTGTGATAAACATTTTTTAACCTCATATTCAAGGTTGTCTCTAACCGATTTCGTAAATTTGCATAAATTTTAGTCAATAATTTCCTAATTATATTCTATAGAATTTGTAAAATGCTTACAGCTAAGGAAATACGTAAATCTTATAAAGATTTCTTCGAGTCAAAAGGTCACCATATCGTGCCGTCGGCTCCTATGGTGGTGAAGGACGATCCCACTCTGATGTTTACCAACGCCGGTATGAACCAGTTTAAGGATATTATACTGGGCAACAAGGCAGCTAAATATAAACGCGTGGCCGACTCGCAGAAGTGTCTGCGTGTGAGCGGCAAGCATAACGATCTGGAAGAAGTAGGTCACGATACCTACCATCACACAATGTTTGAAATGCTGGGCAACTGGTCGTTTGGCGATTACTTCAAGAAGGAGGCTATCGACTGGGCTTGGGAATATTTGGTGGATGTACTGAAGCTCAACCCCGAGCGTCTGTATGCTACGGTGTTTGAGGGTTCACCCTCCGAGGGTCTCGGTCGAGATGATGAAGCTGCCAAGATCTGGGAGAGTCATCTGCCTGTATCTCATATTATCAACGGCAACAAGCACGACAATTTCTGGGAAATGGGTGATACCGGTCCCTGCGGCCCCTGCTCCGAGATTCATATCGACCTGCGCTCCGATGAGGAACGCGCCGCTATCCCCGGTGCTGAACTCGTGAATAAGGATCACCCCCAGGTTATTGAGATATGGAATCTCGTGTTTATGCAATATAACCGGATGGCCGACGGCTCGCTGCAGCCCCTGCCCGCCAAGGTTATCGATACCGGTATGGGTTTTGAACGTCTCTGTATGGCTCTGCAGGGCAAGACTTCAAACTACGATACCGACGTTTTCACTCCGCTTATTTCCAAGATTGCGGAACTCAGCGGTATGAAGTATGGCGAAGATCATTCGGTGGACGTGGCTATGCGAGTAATCGCCGACCATGTGCGCACCATCGCTTTCTCGATTGCTGATTCGCAGCTGCCCTCGAATGCCAAGGCCGGTTATGTTATCCGCCGCATTCTGCGTCGTGCTGTTCGCTATGCCTATACCTTCCTGAAACAGAAACAAGCGTTTATGTATCTGCTTGTCGACACCCTCATTGAGTCGATGGGCGAAGCCTATCCCGAACTTCCCGCACAGCGCGAGCTGATCATGAAGGTGATCAAGGAGGAGGAAGATTCGTTCCTCAAAACGCTGGAAAACGGTATCCGTATGCTTGACGATTCTATCCGCCAGGCGCGTGAAAAGGGTCAGTCGCAGATCTCGGGTAAGGAAGCTTTTACATTATATGATACTTACGGATTCCCCCTTGATCTTACCGAACTGATTCTCAAAGAAAACGGTATGACTCTGGATCACGAGGAATTCGATGCAGAGATGGCCGCGCAGAAGCAGCGTGCCCGCAGTGCCGCTGCAGTCGAAGCTACCGACTGGCAGACCGTAAACGACGGCGAACAGGTGTTTGTGGGTTACGACACCCTCACCACCGACACCATTATCCTGCGTTACCGTAAGGTGAAACAGAAAAATCAGGAATATTATCAGATCGTTTTAGCCGAAACTCCTTTCTATGCAGAAATGGGCGGTCAGGTGGGCGACCGCGGCACACTTACCGACAAAGCTACCGGCGAAACAATCGAAATATATGATACCAAGCGCGAAAACGGTATGGGTGTGCATCTCGTGAAAAAGATGCCGTCGAATCCCGCGGCCGATTTCACCGCAGCTGTGAATGCCGACATCCGCGCCGCTATCTCTGCCAACCATACCGCGACACACCTGTTGCATCAGGCCCTGCGCGAGGTGCTCGGCACACATGTGGAGCAGAAAGGCTCATTGGTTACTCCCAACTCGCTGCGTTTCGACTTCTCTCACTTCCAGAAAGTTACCCCCGAGGAGCTGCGTAAGGTGGAACGCATAGCCAACCGTCGCGTGCGCCAGGCTATTGCCCGCGACGAACATCGCGACCTGCCCATCGCTCAGGCTAAGGAAATGGGTGCTATGGCTCTCTTTGGCGAGAAGTATGGAGACGAAGTGCGCGTTATCAAATATGATGGTTCGGTGGAACTTTGCGGTGGCACACACGTTGAAAATACCGGTAACATCGGTATGATCAAAATCATCAGCGAAAGCTCGATCGCCGCCGGTATTCGCCGTATCGAGGCAATCACCGGCGAGGAGGTTGAGAATGCACTTGACCACCTTACCGACGACCTGCGTTCGCTCGGCTCGATGTTCAATAACGCACCCGATGTTGTGGCTGCCGTGCGCAAGAGCCTTGAAGAAAATGCATCGCTGCGCAAGCAGGTTGAGGATGCTTTCAACGAACGTGCCGCAGCCATCACCCAGGACGTGCTCCGCACCGCCACCATCGTCGATGGCGTGAAACTCGTCACATTCCGCGGTGTGCGCATCCCCGAAATGGTGAAGAATGTGGCATTTGGTGTACGTGCCGCTTCGCCTGAAAACACCGTCTTTATTGCTGCTACCGTTGACCCCGCACAGAAACCTCTGCTCACCGTAATGGTAACCGAAGATCTCGTGAAGACCGGTCTGAATGCCTCGGCCATAGTGCGCGCAGCCGCCAAAAATATCAAGGGCGGTGGCGGCGGCCAGCCCGGATTCGCTCAGGCCGGCGGTAAGGACGCTTCCGGTATCGAGGCTGCATACAATGCAATGGTTGAACAGATTCCCGGAGCAGCCAAATGAAAAAACATATCATTATATCAATAATCGCAATTCTTCAGGCCGTTTTCGGCCTGAAGGCTGCGGTTGTGGATACTGTTGCAATCGAGACAACTTATCTCGCAAGTCCTGAAAACGTAATTGTCATCAGTCCGAAAATCACTCCGGGCCAGACCAATTTTCCCACCGTGTATCTGCTCAACGGATACGGCGGCGACCATACTTCGTGGCTCAAAATACGTCCTGATCTGCCCCAGCTGGCCGATGCCCTCGGGATGGTGCTTGTGATGCCCGATGGCCGTGACAGTTGGTATTGGGATTCACCCGCCAACCCCCGGATGCAGATGGAATCGTTTATAGTCAACGACCTCGTGCCCTATATCGATACCCATTATCCCACCCGCGCCGTGGCCTCGCAGCGCGCAATCACCGGATTGAGTATGGGTGGCCAGGGTGCCATGTACCTGTCGATGCGTCATCCTGATATTTGGGCTAATGCAGGGTCGACAAGCGGAGGCTTGGACATCCGCCCCTTCAGCGACCGCTGGAAGATGAAAGAAAGCATTGGTGATATATCCACACATCGCGACAACTGGGAATCCCACACCCCCATCAATATCGTGAAAACCCTTGTGCCCGGCACACTCAACATCATCTTTGACTGTGGAGCAGACGACTTCTTTGCCGGAGTAAACGAGGATTTTCATCAGGCATTGGTAAAGCAGGGTGTCGACCACGATTATATCCAGCGTCCCGGAAATCACTCAATGACATATTGGAATAATTCTATCCCTTACCAGCTCTATTACTTCAACACGAAATTTACCCCGCAAACCCCTCCGGCCAAATGATACTGGAGTCATTAAGCGCAACAAACTTTAAAAATATAGGCGAGTGTTCACTTGAATTCTCGCCTAAAATTAATTGTTTTCTTGGTAATAACGGCATGGGCAAGAGTAATCTGCTGGATGCGGTTTATTACCTATCGTTCACCAAAAGCTTCACCCGAGTGCCCGATGCCATGCTGATCCGCAACGGTGAAACCTTTGGGATACTCGCCGGCAAGTATGAACGCCACGGAGCCGATGAGCTTATCAACGTAGGCTTCAGGCAGGGCGCGCGCAAAAGCTTCAAGCGCGGAGGTAAGGAATACAAGCGTATAAGCACCCACATTGGTCTGTTTCCTACCGTAATGGTGGCTCCGGCAGATAGTGCGCTTGTGACCGATTCCGCAGAGGAGCGTCGCCGCTTCATCGATATGATAATATCGCAGGCCGACGCGCCTTATCTCGACGCATTGATGCGCTACAATCAGTGTCTTGAACATCGCAACAAGCTGCTGCGCGACGGTGTTACCGATGAGTTTCTGTATGAATCGCTCGAAGGAATGATGGATGCCGATGCCCGGCTTATAGAGGAGCGCCGCCAGGAGTATGTCAAGGATCTGGCTGTAGAATTTGCTTCATATTACAGCCAGATAGCTTCAGAGGCAGAAACTGTGGAGATAGGGTATATCCGAAACACGGCTGCATACCCCACGCCGGCCAAGGCGTGGAACGACCTGCGCGCCCGTGACACCATTCTGAAATACACCTCGAAGGGGCCTCATCGCGACGATATATCATTCAGCGTATGCGGACTGCCGGCACGACAGACAGCGTCGCAGGGACAGACCAAAACGCTCACCATAGCCCTGCGTCTGGCTCAATATTCATTCCTGAAACGCATCACCGGCCACGCTCCACTGCTGCTGCTTGACGATATTTTTGATAAACTCGACGCTGACCGTGTGGCTCGAATTATGGAAATCGTGAGCCGCGACGATTTCGGCCAGATATTCATTACCGATACCAACCGCAAGCACCTGGATGAAATCCTGCGCCATACCGGTCCCGATTACCGTATGTGGCATGTGGATAACGGTAGCTTCACACCCATCAAAGCAGATGAAACGTGCTGAACCCGAACTGATAGGCGAGCTGCTGAAGCGAATGATAGAAAGTGGCGGCGACACCGAGGTATATATGCGTGAGAAAGCCGCATTTCTGTGGAGCGAGATTGCCGGACCATCGATTACCAGACAGACCCTGAAACGCTTTATGAGCGGCAATGATCTGCACGTGTTCATAGCTTCCGGTCCGGTGAAAAGCGAGCTTGCGTTTATGGTGGCAGGCATTGCCGAGCGTATTAATATGGCGTTAGGCAAAAAGATTGTTCACCGTATCGTGATACACTAAAAATTTTAAATCAAGAAAATAAGATGTCAAAATCACCCATACTCCAACCGCTGTTTGATTTCAAACATTCACTTCCCGTGCAGTTGCGCTTCAACGACGTGGATATTTTCGGTCACGTAAACAATTCGGTATATCTTCAATTCCTGGACCTCGGTAAATTGCGCTATTTCGATGCCGTTTTAGGCACCGATTTCTCAAAATCAGGATTAGGAATTGTTGTGGCCAATATAAACTGCGACTTCTTTGCTCCTACATTTATGAACGAAGAGCTTGTGGTTGACACGCAATGCGAGCATATAGGTCAGAAAAGCATGAAGCTGCTGCAACGCATCGTTGCCCCGGCCAACGGTTCCATAAAATGCGTTGCGCATACCATCATGGTAGGTTTCGACCTCAAAACCATGGCATCTGCGGCTATTCCGGACGATGTGCGCAAAAAATTTGAAGCTTACGAGGGGCACAACTTAATTTCTGAGGTATGATCACAGAATTACTTTCAGAACATCACCTGTTGGGATTGATGTTAGGGTTATGCACCTTTCTTATAATCGGTCTGTTCCACCCTATAGTGATTAAATCAGAATATTACTTTGGTGTAAACTGCTGGTGGGTGTTTGCCGTGTGTGGCACCATACTGTGTGGCGCAGCCATATATCTTAGTGATCCGTTTTGGTCGACACTGGCCGGTGTGAGTGGCTTTTCGTGCTATTGGTCGATTCTTGAGATTTTTGAGCAACGTGAGCGCGTGCGTAAAGGCTGGTTTCCCGCCAATCCCAATAAGAGGGAAAAGATCGGATCCAAGAGACAGCTACCTAAAGACTGATCTTTTCATCGGCAGCGAAAGCATGCGGAGCTTTGCGGCCAATCACTGATTCCCAAAGCATAGGAGAAATACCGTCGCCGGGGCGTTTGCACGTGAGGTTATCCTCAGTGAAAACCTCGCCGGCGGCGATTTTTTTTGCCGCCACAATAGATTTGCGAGCGACGGACACATTACCGCGTTCGGCCTCGGTAACGCCTTTTTCAGCGGAGCCTAAAGCGGTTTCTACGTCGCGGATAGCCTGCACCATCTGTTGGAGTTCGTGCGGCATGAGCGATGCTTTGTGATCGGGACCGGGCAGGTTACGGTCAAGTGTGAAATGCTTCTCAATCACCGCAGCGCCACGAGCAGTTGCGGCCACAGGCACCAAAATTCCGGCAGTATGATCGCTGTATCCCACAGCGTGGCATCCAAGGCTGCGCAGTGAATCCATTGCAAGAAGATTGACGGAATCAAGCGGTGCGGGGTATTGAGTGGTGCAGTGAAGCAATGTGATGCGGCTGCGCGGTGTGCCGAAGCGTTCCAGCACCGATATGGCGGCCTCCACCTCGTCAATACTGCACATTCCGGTGGACATAATCACATCGCCATTCATTGACGCGATTTTGCGCAGCAGTGGAAAATTGGAGACTTCGCCACTGGGAATTTTCCATGTGTCAACTCCAAGGCGAGCAAGCATATCCACCGATTCAATGTCAAATGGAGTGCTAAGAAAGCGAATCCCGCGCCGGTTGCAGTGATCTATAATCTGCTCGAAATCTTCGCGGCTCAGTTCAAGCTTTTTCAACATTGAAAGTTGTGAATCATCCCCGTCTGGCATGTTGGCTTGCTGATACCAGGCTTTCTTGGCCTGCGCCGACACCAGTTTTGAGGCTTTGAATGTCTGAAATTTCACGATATCGGCACCTGCGTCGGCGGCAGCATCCACCAATTGCAGAGCCATTTGGAGCGAGCCATTATGGTTCACTCCGGCTTCGGCTATTACAGTCACCTTGTTCATATATTCTTCAATTTAGCCGGGTTTCCCACGTATGTTCCGGCCTCATTAATATCAGATACTACGGCAGCTCCGAGTCCTATCACACAGCCCGAGGCAATGCTTACCCCGGGACGCACGGCTGCGTTAGCGCCGATATAAACATCGTCGCCTACGGTAACACCTCCGCAGATTACGGCACCAGGACCGATGAATACGTTGCAGCCTATGTGACATTCGTGCTCCACAATCGCACCGGTATTCACTATGCAATGGCGTCCGATATGCGTATGGCAGTTGACCACCGCGCGACGCATAATTACGCTGCCTGCACCGATCGTGGCCGAGGAATCAATATAAGCGTCGGCAGCGGCGTGATGTTCCGTGACCCGCGAGTCGTATTTTTCAATTAAGCGACGGCGAACTGAGAGGTCGCATTTCGCACCGCTCACCAGGGTGATTACCGGCTCGGCCGATTGCGGCGCTGAGAGATACTCAGCGTCAGTGCCCAGATAAGGCCAAGGCAAAGCGGCACTGTGGGCCACGTCAACATAACCTTCAATGTCACGGCCAAGGGCGGCTGCGACAGACAGGGCGTGTCCGCCCCCACCTATCAGCGCTATCTTCCGGCGGTTCATCGGTTATAGATACCGGCCTTATATTTAGCCAGATTTTCCGGTTGAGTAAACCATTTGGCCGTGATTTCCAGGCCCTGGCGCAACGACACTTCCGGACGCCACTCGGTGAGCGAAGTGATTAAAGAGTTGTCGCCACACAGACGGCGCACTTCGCTATTTGACGGGCGCAGGCGCTGGGGGTCTACTTCAAAGGTGACCTCGCGACCCATCACCTCGGCAATAGTCTTTAAAGTGTCGGCCATCGAAATTTCTGTACCGGTAGCAATGTTTATTTCGCGTCCTTCGATGCCGGGAGTCTCGGCCAGAGCGATAAAACCACGGCAGGTGTCGGTAACAAAATTGAAATCGCGGGTAGGGGTGAGGTCGCCTACCTTGATTACATCCATGCCCGAAGCAATCTGCGAAATTATAGTGGGAATAATGGCACGGGCACTTTGGCGCGGGCCGTATGTATTGAACGGGCGTGCAATCACCACCGGCAAATTGAAAGCGTTATAGAAACTGAGCGCGATGGCATCTGCACCAATCTTGGTGGCAGAGTAGGGCGATTGTGGCTGTCGAGGATGTGTTTCAGGAATAGGCACAAACTGAGCTGTGCCATATACTTCGCTCGTTGAAGTAACGATAAGGCGATTGACACCCTCGTCGCGGCAAGCCTGACACATGTTCAGCGTGCCGGTGATATTTGTGGCCACATAGCTATCGGGCGCCACGTAGCTGTAAGGAATGGCGATGAGGGCCGCAAGATGAAATACCTTGTCGCACCCCTTGACCAGCTCACGGCAGAAATTGGGGTCGCGCACGTCGCCGGTTACTACTTCCAGACGGCAGCGCGAACTCTCGTCAGCTTGGGCGATCACATCCTCAAGCCAACCCCAGTTGTTGAACGAATTATATTGAGCCAGAGCGCGCACCTTGTACCCCCGCGCCAGAAGCATTTCGGTGAGGTGCGAACCGATAAATCCGTCGGCACCGGTGACGCATACCAGAGAATCCTTATCAGCCATTACCATGTCTTGTGGAGTTTATAAATGTTTGTTTCGCCCTGAGGATTGATGTATTTCCACGTCATTTCGCGGTCGGAATGTTTCTCGACCGTAAATTCCATAACATAATCAGAAGTCCAGCCAAGCCACCAGGGAGCGGCGTAATAATCGGAGCCGGCGGGATGATTGTCGTCGCCGTGAGTGAAATCAAGATACAGCCGGTCGCCGTCCTCGCTCCACGAGCCGTACTGGTCATTGCTACCGATATAGTCGTCGTTTAGAGCGATTACATTAACCACCCCGCCCTGAAAGGCGATAGTGGTCTGATACACCAGCGGGGCCTCGACCGGCTGATTGTCAACAGTGTAGCTATCCATGCGCCACACCCCGAATTTATAACCTATCGGCCCATCGTTCTGACATCCTGCGAGGGGGAGTAACAGTAGAAACAAGACGAGCCAACTTGTATATCTGATTGCTTTCATTTCTTAAATTTTAAACTACCGGAATAGGAAACAGATACCATAGCGCCGAAATTATTACCACGCAATCTGCCGGCGTCAAAAGCCAGCTGCGCGCCTACATTCCATCCCGGAGCGAGGGCGCTGAGGTCCCAGCGCACATCGGCCAGCATCGAATTGTCAATCATACAGTAGGGCGACGGCTTGCGACCCATACCCCAGGCCTGTTGCCACGAATATTTCACAGCGTATGACAGTTCGGGCAGGATGTAGCCCGAGATGGCCAGATGCAGGCCGCGCGCACAGTTGTGAAGATAATATGAAGAACCATTCAGGTTGTAAATCGGAGAAACCAGGAATGGAGTGGCGATTGACATACCATAATTGGTATAGGAAGCGTAAGTATCGTTATTGTAATAATTATCGCCACCGGTAGTAGATGCATTAAGGTCAGTGCCGGGCATATCGCCGGGAGCGAAATGAATAGGACCGCTCTGATTGCGGAAATCGAGCCATTCGACAGCCGCACCGGAGATAAAACCTTTTGATTTGGTCTGGTAGTATAGACCCCACAAGCCGTCCCAACCGTTGCGACGGCCTATGCCCGATCCATCTTCCCAGGGCCATTGGAATGCGAAAGAGATCTCGTCGTCGCCCGGCAGACGATAGCGAGCCTTGAAGTCCCAAGAGCCCAGCGAGTTGCCCTCGTAGAACGCGTTGCCATTGCCTTCAATCGGAAAAAACATTTTGATAACATCCTTGACACGGAATCCGCGACGGTCGTCGCGATACATGGTGCCACGCCGGTAATATTCGGTCCAACCGCCAAATTGTCCGGCTGTCTGCATACCAAGTGTTACGCTGAACCGCTCGGAGGGTTTGGTTCGGAAATAGCATCGTTTATAAGTATAGTAAGTGTTACCCGTGAGCAGGCCGGTATATAAGTTGAACTGCTTGCGACGGAAGTCGGTATCGAAAAATTTGGCGTATTCAATCATGCCGTCGATCTGCACCCAGCCATTGGTGAACGGAATGTTCTGGAAATCAATAAATCCGGCAGACGCTCCCGGCATCCCGCGCGAGTTACCGCTGCGCGTGAGGTCGCCCGAAGTAAGCTGCTGGGGAAGCAGAGCCGATTCATAATCGCGCTGCCCCACGGTAAGGAATACGCCGCGGTATTTAATCTGGCCATAAAGCTGCTGAATCCAAGCGGCCGACGGACGGTTAGATTGGTAAGTCCAATCGTCCTGCTGCCATAATTGGTAATCGTTAGCGGTAGAATAGCCTGTGATAAGCTCGGCTCCGGCTGCCCATGAGAAACGTTTCGAGCGGTCGAGCTCAACAGAAACGCCGAGGTCTGCCAGGGCATGCCCCTTACGTACTATCCTTGCACCATTATTACTGCCGATGAAGTAGGGCGCGAAATCGCCGGAGGCCCCGGCGCCAATGGCTTTGACCTCATAATTCAGGGAAGATTGTGCGAAACATAACGGTGCCGGTAGAATGATGGCACCAAGAATTAGATACTTAAGCTTTTGTGTAATCATTGCAACGGCAAAGGTACAAAAAAAAATTAAAAAACCCACGGGACACATTAATAAAAACGAAATTGACCGAGTCGCAACTTTTCCTGGCGCAATGCGTTATATTGACAGAAGTTCAAAAAATAATGACTATGACACGAAAAATATCACTTGGTGACGTGCAAAAAGCCGTCGTTGACGCTTATGAAAATTTCAAAAGCGTAAAAGAAGGCGAGGTAGACCCTCGCATTGAAGTAAAGAATAACGACCTGTTTGGTATAAGCGTAGTGCTTACCGACGGTACTGTGATCAATAAAGGCGATACACAAGACGCCGCCGTGCTTGGCGATGTGGCCCAGGTATCGTCGGCAGTAGAGCTGCTCACACAATATAAGCCCGAAGACCTGATGAAGAAGGTGGGTATGTGTAAATGCGGCTGTTCAAAGGGTGAGAAGCCTGCCAAGCCCCACATTGGCATCAGTCGCCACGGTGTACGTGCCGTAAGTCTTATCCAACCTCAAAACGATCCCGACGGCAAGTGGGACGTGATGATTAACAACTTTATCAATCTGACCGGTTCGGCTCCGGTGCTCAACGACAATTACTATAAATCGCTTAAAGCATTGCTGGCTGAAGAGAACGCTGTGGACAAACTCGCCCAGGCTGAATTTTCGCTTTACGATCAGGCCGACATCGCCGTAGATCTCTATGCAAAACTCAGCAGCCTGCAGCTCAATACACAACAATTGGCAACTATGGGTGCGACAATAGCAGCCGACGGCCGCAATGCCGCAAACGGCCAAGTGGCATTCGACGGCTCGATAGCCGCTCAGGTGGTGGGTATCATGGCCACCCGCAGCATCCACAAAGAACGCAAGTGCTGGAACTCGATGGTGGGTCTGCCTGCACGCAGCGGCAAAGGCGGTATGATACTTGCCGTGCTTCCCGGATTCGGTGCAATCGCGGCATATAGTCCCGCACTGGATGCATTCGGTGTATCAGTCAAAGGCAAACAGGCTATCAAATACATCGCCGATACGCTTGGGCTGAATGTGTACGCATCTGCCCGCGTAGAAGTAGAGAAATAAGTAACGTCAATCCTACGCAAATCTATATCGTCTAATTTTTAAGAGTTACTTAATCGAATTTAACCAACCTTTATGGTTGAATGTTATATATAATTCTGCGCAGAGGTTGTGTCCGATGATGGATGCAACCTCTTTTTTGGGGTAGTTTTTTTAGTTGATGGCCAAAAGAAAATATTTTTTTTTGGTGTTATCTCAGATTTTTTTAGTAACTTTGAAAAAGAATTTAGACACCGAATAAAGAAAGCAGCGTTAGCGCGTGAGATCACCGCAGGTATCACCCTATATCGGCCTGATTAGAACGTGCTATCCATATACATTAATATATTATGCAACATACAGATTTTCGTAATTTCGCCGTCAAAGGTATGGGTATGAATGGGCTTGCCCTGGACCAATACACTTCGGCTGTATCCAACGTAATCACTTCCAATTACATCAATCCCAGCATCATCGAGGAACGCCAGCTCAATGTAGCACAGATGGACGTATTCTCGCGTCTGATGATGGACCGTATCATATTCCTGGGCACAGAGGTAAACGATTATACCGCCAATGTAATCCAGGCACAGCTCCTTTATCTTGATTCAGCAGATCCCGGCAAGGATGTCTCGATCTATATCAACTCGCCCGGCGGTTCGGTATATGCCGGTCTTGGTATTTATGACACAATGCAGTATATCTCAAGCGATGTAGCCACCATCTGCACCGGTATGGCTGCTTCGATGGCCGCAGTGCTACTCGTGGCAGGACAGACAGGCAAGCGTTTCGCTCTGCGTCATTCCCGCGTGATGATTCACCAGCCTATGGGCGGCGCACAGGGTCAGGCATCCGATATTGAAATCACAGCCCGCGAGATCCAAAAACTGAAGCACGAGCTTTACACCATCATCGCCGACCATTCGGGCCAGCCCTTTGAAAAGGTGGAACGCGACAGCGACCGCGACTACTGGATGACGGCCGAGGAAGCAAAGAATTATGGAATGATCGACCAGGTACTGATCAAAGCCAAGCATTAATCTAACAAAAAACATTAACGCCGTATATGGCTAAAAAGAAAAATTCCGAGTATGATGGAGTGGTGTGCGCGTGGTGTGGCCGTCCGGCCGACCCGTCGCAATACCGCTTTCTGGTACCCTCGGCAGATCAGGGTTCCTGTATCTGTACAGAATGTGTAGAGACCCTCAGTGGTTATATCCGCGAGGAATTGCCCGAGCGTCAGCGTCAGAAAGATCTGAATGCCTTTGCTGATGAGATGAAGGACAATGTGCCTACACCGCATGACATCAAGGCGCACCTTGACGAATATGTGATAGGGCAGGAAGATGCCAAGAAATATCTGTCGGTAGCTGTTTACAATCACTATAAGCGCCTGATGCAGCCGCGCGACAAAAAGGATGATGTGGACATCGAAAAGTCAAACATCATCATAGTGGGTCCTACCGGTACGGGTAAAACCCTGCTTGCCAAGACTATAGCACGCCAGCTTAACGTGCCGTTCACCATCGTGGATGCTACGGTGCTCACCCAGGCGGGTTATGTGGGCGAGGATATTGAAAGCCTGCTCACCCGCCTGCTGCAAGCTGCCGATTATGATGTGGACAAAGCACAGCGAGGCATCGTGTTTATCGACGAGATTGACAAAATAGCCCGAAAGGGTGACAATCCCTCGATTACCCGAGATGTATCCGGTGAGGGCGTGCAGCAAGGCTTGCTGAAGCTGCTTGAAGGCTCGATTGTAAACGTGCCCCCTCAAGGTGGCCGCAAGCATCCCGAGCAGAAGATGATTCCGGTGGATACGAAGGACATCCTCTTTATCTGTGGCGGTGCTTTTGAAGGCATCGAATCAAAGATAGCTCAGCGTATGAACAGCCATACCGTGGGTTATGCCACAGATGTAAAGCACGAGCGCCCGCGCGACAAGCAGGATTATTTGCGGTATGTAGCTCCGCAGGACTTGCGGTCGTATGGTCTGATTCCCGAGATCATAGGCCGTCTGCCTATACTGACTCATCTGAACCCACTGTCGCGCGAAGCGTTGCTCAAGGTGCTCACCGAGCCTAAGAATGCCATCACCCGTCAGTATCAGAAACTTTTTGAAATGGACGGAGTTAAGCTGACATTTGCCCCCGAAGTGCTTGAATTTGTGGTAGATAAAGCCATAGAATACAAGCTGGGAGCGCGTGGCTTGCGTTCAATCGTCGAGGCCATTATGGTGGATGCGATGTTTGATATTCCATCAATGAATGTCAAGGAATTTGAAGTCACCCTTCCTTATGCCAAGGAAAAATTCGAGGCAGCACACTTCGAGGCCGCCTCGGTAGGCTCATAATAAAGTACTGACAGCTTCGGTAATAAAAATCTACATAAACGATCTCTCTTCTCTACATTTCTTATCCTCTTTTTCTCAAAACAGTTATCCCGATTATTCATCATGACTACCGCTCAATCGTCCAACCTAACCGACGCCCTTAAGAAACATTTCGGCTTCGGGACGTTCAAAGGCAACCAGGAGGCCATAATCACCAGCCTGATGGAGGGCAACGATGTCTTTGTGCTAATGCCCACTGGTGGCGGCAAGTCGCTGTGTTATCAGCTGCCGGCGCTGCTACTCGAAGGCACAGCCGTAGTGGTATCTCCCCTGATAGCGCTGATGAAGAATCAGGTAGACGCAATGAGAAATTTCAGCGAACGCGATTCCATTGCCCATTTTCTGAATTCATCGCTCAGCCGCGCGCAGATCGACCAAGTGAAGTCAGACGTAGCGGGCGGACATACCAAGCTGCTGTATGTGGCACCGGAGTCGCTGACCAAAGAGGATAACATCGATTTTCTGAAATCGGTGACTATCTCGTTTTTCGCTATTGACGAGGCACACTGTATATCGGAATGGGGTCACGATTTCCGTCCCGAATACCGTCGCATACGTCCGATAATCAACGAGATAGGTTCAAGGCCGGT
>CAZHDH010000037.1:0-24442 GCA_964531245.1 uncultured Bacteroides sp.
CCAACGACCCTCTGATTAACAGTCAGATGCTCTAACCGACTGAGCTATTGAAGCGTGTTTTACAGCCCCCTCCGGGACTTTTGCGGTGCAAATTTACGGCTAATTTTTGGATTGTGCAAATTTTAAGCCAAAAATCTGAAAATATTTTTTATTCGGGGGATAAAATGATGCCGAGCCGCGGTGTGAGGGGGACGGCTCGGCTGTATAGAAGCTTGAATTTGGTATTTAGAACGGGAGGTCTTCGCCGGGATTGGAGGGGAATGTCTGAGCGGGCTGAGCAGGAGCGGGTGCGGGAGCGCTGTAGACGGGAGCAGCAGGTGCGCCGTATGAGGGAGCTGCACCGTAGGGGGCTTCGGGTGCGCCGGGCTGAGCGGCTTCGGTGGCGGGTTCTATGCGCCATGCCATCAGATCGGTGTACCAGCGACCCTGATATTCGCGTGAGCTTACGTCAAATGATACACGCACCATATCGCCGATGTTCACTTTATATTGGTCGATGCGGTCGTTAAACAAAATAAAGGCCATTTTCTGGGGGTAAGCGGCCTGTGTTTCAATAGCGAATGTGAGTTTGCGCCATTGTTTGCCGGCAGCTGAGGTGCCACCTTGTTCGCCTAAGTTGGCAATCACTTTGCCTACGGCTACAAATTTATTATCTTCCATTTATCTATATTTTTTCGTGTGCAAATATACGATTTTTATCTTATATCTATTGAAACGAGGGTAAAAAGTTATTAACAGGGTGTTAATAACTTTTTACCCTCGCGATTAGGTTGATTAGCGGATAACCACGCGGCGTGTGTGGCCGGGGGCAGCTACGATGTAGAGGCCGGGCGCAAGGGGGATGCTAACCTCGCCGGCACTCATATTGAGTACGGATACCTCGGTGCCGTCAAGAGCGTAGACTGTGAGGTCGACATCCTCCACTGCTGTCACCACCAGCTCACCGCCGCGACAGAAGGCATCCCAAGTGTGGTATGCTTCGGCCTCGGGACTTACGAGGGCAGTGTAATTGGTGGATGCGATGTCGTCGACAAGCAGACGCGCACCCGAGGTCTGACGCAGACGCATACGCACCGGTCCGCTGCTCTTGGCCAGGAAGCTATATTCCTGCCATTTGGGTGAGTCGACCACTGCGCTGCCATGTTCTGTCCAGGTCTTGCCGCCGTCGGTTGATGTCTCGCAGGTGACGTTTGCCGTGGCATCCGAGCCAAAGAGCGCCATCCAAACGGTGATAACTCCCAGGCCGCCCGGATAGTCTTCCTCCATAGTGATCGTGGAGGTAGAGTTTTTGCCAAGGCGCACGCAGCCTGTGCCGCTATGAGCCTTGTCCTGATTGGGCCACATACCGGCGTTGTCGAGTTTCCATTTGGCACCCGAACCCTGATACAAGGGGGGCGTATAAGAACCCATACCGGTGGCGTCGGCTTCAAAGTCTTCACTCAGACCGGCGGTGGTGGTCACCGTGCCCGTGAATGTGACATCATCGTCATAATAATCCTTGGCGCTCACATATATTGAGCCGTGATAGGTGCCGGGGGTATCGGAGAGCATGCGCAGGTACACGCGGTCTTCCTCGGGCTGCATAACCACGGTGGTGCCCCATTCGGTACGATCCATCGAAAGCTGGAAGGGCTGGGGCACGGTGAGGGTCACATCAGAATCGATATTGATTATATCTACCCACAGCTCAGCCACCTCTGAGGGCTCGCCAACAGAGGCAACAAAATCCAGATGACCGTCAAACAGGAATTCCACGGCAGCCTGCGGAGCGTGTGTTCTGACCGTAAGCGGTTCGGATTTCAGATTCTGCGAAGCCACGGTGTAGGTGTATTCGGTAGAGGGTTCAAGGCCCGACACATTATAAGCCTCGGCGGATGCCGACACGGTGCGGGGGTATCCGGCGATAGATGTGCCACCGGTAGTAACATCCAGCGTGTAGCAACCCTGACGGTCGGCATCGCCCACATTGGTCCATGTGGCGGTGAACGAATCGTCGCTCACCTCGGTCACCGGCCCGACGGGAAGGGTGGATATTACCGAGGCCGCGAGAGCCACCGTGCGTGTGATGTTACCGCAGCTCAGTGTCATTGTGCCTTTGTAATTTCCGGCAGTGGCAGAGGTGAAGGTCACTACCACATTGGCGCCATTTGCACTATTTGCCACAGATTGGCTCACCGACGCCGGCGATGCCGTGAATCCAGCACCCGAAACGTTAACTGAAACATTGGATTTCAGACCGGTGCCTCGCACCACTATCGCACGGCTCAGAGCCACGCCCGATACTGTGCGACCCAGATCCACCGATGTACCTTCGGCCGGCAGCAGCAGCTGCGGATCGGATGTAGCTGTGCCGTTCCAATCCTCGGTGGTTGCATTACCCCAGATATGCTCGGCCAGTTCGGGGTGGTCGATAAAGGGATTACGGTTGCGCTGGGCGGCGTAGACGGCCTCGTTGCGGTCGAGTTCCTTCTGACTCACAGGATCCTGACGGTGCCATTTGAGCAGGAGGTTAACGGCCCATGAGCTGAATGCCGGATAAGCGTTACCGGCCAGCATGGGCGACGACCATCCTGAAATGCTGCCGTTATAGGCTGCCGCCATATAAAAGTAGGAGCGGGCAAAGTCGCCCTTATACTCGTCGTCGGGCTCGAATACTGTGCCCGAGTAGCCCGAGAATGTGCTTGACCCCAGTTTACCGAGGGCCTTAACGCCGTTGTTTGAGGGAAGGGTGGTACCGGAAGCACATTCGCCAAAGGGATAGTTGGAGCGCTGTCCGTTCACACGGCCATCGGTGGGATAGATGTGGAAAGCGTCCGACACCATCGGCGATTTATCGTTAAACCAGCTTTTGGGGAAAGAATGCTCACGATTGTAGCAGTCGCCCACCTTTGAGTATTGGCCGCATTGGTCTTTGCTATACACAAAGTGCTTGGTGGAATACATATCCCAGATAGAACCGTCGGCACGTGTATCGGTGGTGGCATATAGGGTCCAAAGGCCGCTGTAGGACACGGTGGTGTGAGGCCCCACGACCTCGCACAAAGCCGATAGGAGCGACTTGCCGCTCTTGCCTTCGCATGAGGCATAATAGCCCGAAGGCTCGGCGGCCGCCGCACACAGCGAGGTAAGAGTAAAAAGATAAGTGAATAGTTTTTTCATGATCGGTTTTGAGAGAGAATGCCCCCGGGAGGGGGCAGGTAGAGCGTTATTTGAGAGTCCATTCATAACCGCCGTCCTTGGTATCCTTGACGGCGAAGCCTAACGAAGCGAGTGCATCGCGGATATGGTCGCTGGTAGCCCAGTCTTTCTTAGATTTCGCATCGCGGCGAATGTCGAGCAGCAGATCCACGGCACCTTGATATGGTTTGAGGTCGGCACCGGCGGTAGAGCCTTCGGGCAGCAGTCCCAGAATCTGACCGGCGAAGGTGTCGAAAAGGTCTTGCAGAGCCACGATGTCGTCGGCAGTGGCGTGAGCGTGGCCATCGTTAATTTTATTGATGATACCGCAGGCCTCGAAAAGATGAGCGATGAGGATAGGGGTATTAAGGTCGTCGTCCATAGCCTCGTAGCATTTGGCGCGCAGATCGGCCACCGAGGGAATGTCAGAGGTAGCCGACGGTTTGAGGTCGGCAATGCGTTTCCAGCCTTCGAGCAGGCGTTTCAGGGCGGTTTCGGCTCCTTGCAGAGCTTCATTGCTGAAATCTACCGTGCCGCGGTAATGAGCCTGTAGGATAAAGAAGCGGATAGTCATAGGCGAATAAGCCTGCTGAAGCAGGGGGTGCTCGCCGGTGAAAAATTCCTGAAGGGTGATGAAGTTGCCCAGCGATTTACCCATCTTCTTGCCATTGATGGTAATCATATTGTTGTGCATCCAATAGTGCACGGTGGGCTTGCCGTTGTGAGCCACACTCTGGGCTATCTCACATTCGTGGTGAGGAAATTTGAGATCCATACCGCCACCGTGAATGTCGAATTCGGTGCCGAGGTATTTCTCGCCCATGGTGGAGCATTCCAGGTGCCAGCCGGGGAAGCCCTCGCTCCATGGCGACGGCCAGTGCATAATATGCTCCGGGGCTGCTTTTTTCCAAAGGGCGAAGTCGGCGGGATTGTGTTTTTCGGCTTGACCGTCGAGGGCGCGGGTGGTGCTGAGCAGCTCGTCGATGTTGCGGCCCGAGAGCTTGCCGTAGCCAAAATCGCGGTTGAATTTGGGCACGTCGAAATACACAGAGCCTTCGCTCACGTATGCGTAGCCCGATTCAAGAATTTTCTTGATATATTCGATCTGCTCGATGATATGGCCCGAGGCGTGGGGCTCGATCGATGGCGGTAGCACATTCAGGGCATCCATCGCCTGATGATAGCGGTTGAGGTAATGCTGCACCACCTCCATGGGTTCGAGTTGTTCGAGGCGAGCTTTCTTTGCCACCTTGTCCTCGCCTTCATCGGCATCATGTTCCAGGTGACCCACATCGGTGATGTTGCGCACATATCTCACCTTATAGCCCAAATGATTCAGATACCGGTAAAGGATATCGAATGTGATAGCAGGGCGTGCGTGTCCCAGATGACCGTCGCCGTACACAGTGGGGCCGCACACATACATTCCCACACGATCGGGATGGATGGGTTTGAAAATCTCCTTTGTACGCGACATTGAGTTGTAGATGGCAAGATTATTTTGTAGCATGGGGCTTGGAAATTAATTGAGAAAAAGGATGCCTTGAAGGGTATTAAATATAGCCGGACGCACCGAGCATTATGGCTCGAAGCGTCCGGCGCGGGTTATGTCTTAGGCCTGGAAGGGATTGGGGATGTCGTTGCCTGCTGCGGGAGCGTTTTTAGGCATCTTGCGTTCGATTTCGCCGAAGGTCTGTTCGTATTTGGCGAGGTTGTCGCGCAGGGCAAACAGGAGGTTCTTGGCATTTTCGGGGGTCATGATGATGCGGCTTTTAACCTTTGCCTGGGGCATATTGGGGGCCATCATCACAAAGTCCAGATAGAATTCCTGGGGAGAGTGAGAGAGGATAGCGAGGTTGGCGTAGTGGCCGGTTGCCACATCGGGGGTAAGCTCGATTTTGAGCTCCTGGGGTTGTTTCTTTTCCATTTTGATATTTGATTTTCAGCCGCACGCGCCGTATCAGGCAGCGGGCGACCCGGTTAATTATTTCTTTTCAAAGAGTGCTACTGAATTGTCGGCCATTGTAACGGTCACACCTGTGCAGTCGGGAGCATCCCACACTTCGGCGATGTTAAACGAGCCGTAGGCCGTGGTGCTCGAAAGACCTGTGGAATTTACGTCATACACCAGATACAACGAGGGGCGCGGATTGTCCAAGGTGGCGCGGTCGGCATACAGATTGAATGCCTTGGGGGTGCTGGTGGTAGGCACGCGAAGCTCCACATTAACGTAATCGCCTGTACGGAAGCAGCTCACGGTGGTGTAAGCCACGGCGCGCATGGCATTGATTTCCTCTTTGGACGCTATCTGAACGTCGCCGTTGCCCACTTTGAGCACGTGCATCAGATCGATGGCACCCTCGATATAGGGATTGTAGCCATCGCCGTTGGTATAAACGATTATGTAGCGCTGGCCGGTTTCGAGCTTTTCAGCCTCGAGATTTGCATTGGTGGTGAGTCGTATAGGAGCTGCATCTGGAGTTTTGGGATCTTGCACGGTGAAAATCGCACCGGTTTTGCCATGCGATTCCAGGGTGGCGAATACCGAGAAAATCGAGGGGAGCTCGGTTTTGTCATCGGTAAGCGAACTGCAACCGCTCAGGCCTATCACGATGAAAGCGCCTGCGATTGCCGCCGCGATGCGTTTGGAGAGAGTGTTGAATAATGATAATTTCATTGATTAAAAAAACAGAGATCTGAATATTATTTATATTTGACTGTTATGGCGTGTTGAGGTTACGCGACCGTCGGCCATCGTGATTATCACATCTGAGTCGGCTGCCAGATGTTCGTCGTGTGTAACGACTACAAATGTAGTGCCTAAGGTGTCGCGCAGGTTGAAAAACAACCGGTGGAGGTCGCGGCGGTTTGCCGAGTCAAGGCTGCCCGAGGGTTCATCTGCCAGAATCACGCGTGGCGAGTTGATCAACGCGCGAGCCACAGCACCGCGTTGGGCTTCGCCGCCGGATAGCTGTGCGGGATGATGATTCACACGCGATGCCAGGCCCACATCGGCCAGCAACTTGGCAGCTTCATCCAGAGCCTGGCGGCGGGGACGCCCGGCAATCAGCGCAGGCATAGCCACATTCTCTACCAAGGTAAATTCGGGCAGCAGGCGATGTGCCTGAAACACAAACCCTATCGAGGTGTTGCGAAATCGCGCAAGCTCCCTGTCGGGCAAGGCGAGCACATCGGCGGTGTCATACAGCACCTTACCGGCATCCGGGCGCGCGAGCGTGCCCAGAATCTGAAGCAGGGTGGACTTACCGGCACCCGAGGGACCCACGATGGATGTAACGGCATGGTCGCGCAGCTCCACGTCAATATTGCGGAGAACCTGAAGCTCACCGAAGCTTTTGGATATGCCTTTTGCCGTTATCATAATGTAAAGTTACGACATATCGCGATGATAGCAAAATGTTTTTTTAATTTTTAACACACAACCGACCGGAATGGCACGGCTCATCCGCGCACATTCCGGCCGTTATCGATAGGTAAGTAACGGATCTCAGACGTATTCCTTGATCGGGAGTTTGCCGGTCATGGCTGCTATGCCGTTGGTGGCCAAAGCCAGCATCTCATCTTCGCCGGGATAGATGTAAACCGGAGCGAGGAAGGATACGTATTCCTTGATGCGGCTCACTACATAGTCGGAATAAGCTACACCACCGGTGAGCAGGATTGCATCCACCTGACCACGCAGAGCCACAGCCGCGCCGCCCATCCAGCGTGCACACTGGAATATCATGGCGTCGAGTACCTTTTTGGCTTTGGTATCGCCGGCCTCAATGCGTTTTACAATCTCGACCACATCGGTTGTGCCCAGATGAGCGGCCAGACCGGCATTGCCGCTTATGCGACGTTTAAGTTGCTCCTTGGTGTACTTCTGCGAATAACAAAGGTCAATCAATGAGCCGGGAGGGAGCGAGCCCGCACGCTCGGGCGAGAAGGGACCCTCGCCGTCAAAGGCGTTGTTCACATCAATGCATCGACCCAGGCGGTGTGCGCCAATGGATATACCCCCGCCCAAGTGTGCCACGATGAGGTTGAGGTCTTCATAGCGCGTATCGTGCTCGGCGGCATGGCGGCGCGCGATGGCACGTTGATTCAGGGCGTGCCAGGTGGCAATGCGTGGCATCAGGGGTGAGCCTGAAATGCGCGCTTCATCCATCATCTCGTCAACGACACCGGGGTCGGCCGTCAGCGCCGGACAATTGCCCAGACGACGCGAAAAATCATCGGCTATACGGCATCCGAGATTGCTGGCGTGATTGCGCATAGGTGTCTCCAGCTCGCTAATCATCTGGTCGTTGATGCGATAAACACCGCCCTCGATGGGTTTGAGCAAGCCACCGCGAGATACAATCACATCAAACTCAAACGGCACTTTATATTCCTCAAACATCTTCAGAATCAGATCGCGACGATATTCAAACTGATCTGATACGCGGGTAAACGGACTAAGATCCTCAACCGAATGCCGCAGCGTGTGTGTAAATACCGGGGTCGTGTCTTCAAACACAGCAACTTTGGTGGAAGTAGAGCCAGGGTTTATTGTTAATATTCGCATCGGGGTATCGTTAGATAGTTTTTTTATTATATAATGTAAAACTTGCGATGGCGAGCATTCAGCTGCACAGGCAAGCCAACGCCAGCGATGCCAGTTTCGAGTCGGCATCGTCGCTGCGTGAGGGTAACACCACGGGAGCTTGCGCGCCTATGAGCATTCCGGCATTGAGTGCGTGACAAAAGCAGGTCACTGTCTTATAGAACACATTGCCGGCTTCGATGTCAGGAAACAGCAACGCATCCGCTTTGCCTCCCACGGCCGAGTCAATACCCTTCACCTCACCGGAATGAGGGTCGCAGGCAGTCTTGACATCCATCGGTCCGTCAAGAATAATCTGCCCCAGCTCACCGGCTGCACACATTCCGCGCAGCCCGGCATAATCGGTGGTCACCGGGAATTTCGGAGAAGTCTTTTCCGAGCAGTGTATCATAGCAATTCGCGGAGTTTCAACCCCTAATCGCGAGCATACTGCGGCCAGAGCGCGCACCATAGCGGCACGCTGCTCAAAGGTGGGAAATGGAATCACCGCGGCATCAGAGAAGGCAAGCAGACGGTCGAAGCCGGGGATTTGAGTCACGGTCACATGGGTAAGGGTAGCACCCGTGGCAAGCAATCCATGCTCCTTGTTGAGGATTGCCCGGAGCAGATTGTCGGTGTTAAGCAGGCCCTTCATGAGCACATCGGCTCGCCCGCTTCGCACAGCCTCAACACCCAGAGCAGCAGCATGGTCGGCATCAGATTCAGCCACCACTTCCACCCTATCGGGATAATCGGTAACAAAAGCACACTTCCCAATAAGCTCACTATCACCGATCAAGATAAAATCAGCGATTCCAAGCCCGAGGGCACGTTCCACTGTCGAAATCGACGATTCATCGTGCGGACACACCAGCGCAACACGGGCGCGACGACGTCCGGGAGCAGCCAATTGGCTGAACAAAGAGGCGAAATTCCGGATAAATTGCATATTTGACTCAATTTTGTGCAAATTTCCGAAAAAATTCCGAAGTAGCAAAATGTTATACAACATAAAAACTCAACACTCAGGCGCTAACTCAGCCTTACACACCCCTCAGCCTCCAATGTTGAAATCGTTAGGATTTAACGTTTGTCAATAAATACAGTTGCTCACTTCAATCTATTTTATTACATTTGCGGTGATTACTTTGTGTTTTTGATAGAATTTACTTTGTTAAATTGAGTTAACATACTATATACGATTATGATAAAGCCGCCCCCATGTCGCGGAATCGCGATATGGGGGCGGGTATTTTTGGTCCTGACGGAGCTTAGAACTGGGTGTCGGGATCGAGGTTGGCGCTTTCGATGTCCTTGAAGTATTTGTAGGTCTGAACCTGGAGTTCGCCGCAGGCGTCTTCATCAGCTACGATGAGGGCTTTCTGGTGGAGCTGCAGGGCGCTGATGGTCCACATCTGCGAGATGCCGCCTTCCACGCCGTGGTGCAGGGCGCGGGCCTTGTTGTGGCCGTTGACGATGAGGAGCACGCTCTTGGCCGACATGATTGTGCCGACACCTACTGTGAGGGCGGTTTTGGGCACGAGATCTATGTTATTGTCGAAGAAGCGAGAGTTGGCGATGATGGTGTCCTTGGTCAGGGTCTTCATGCGGGTGCGCGAGGTGAGCGACGATCCGGGTTCGTTGAATGCGATGTGGCCGTCGGGACCAACGCCGCCCAGGAACAGGTCGATGCCGCCATACTGTTTGATTTTGGCTTCGTAGGCTGCACATTCAGCTTCGGGATCTTCAGCATTGCCGTTGAGGATGTTTACGTTTTCGCGCAGAATGTCGATCTGGTTGAAGAAGTTGGTCCACATGAATGTATAGTAGCTCTGTTCGTGGTCGCGGGGAATACCGCAGTATTCGTCCATATTGAAGGTAACGACATTTTTGAACGATACTTTACCTTCCTTGCAGAGCTTGATGAGCTCGCGGTACATACCCAGGGGCGAGCTACCGGTGGGGCAGCCGAGCACGAAGGGGTGTTCCGGTGTGGGATTAGCTTCGTTGATACGGGCAGCTACATAGTTGGCAGCCCAGCGGGATACTTCCGCGTAGGTGGGTTCGATAATAAGACGCATTTTGTGTATATGGTTTTAGGGTAAATTCTTATTCCTCCTCCTCGCGCATGTTATGGAAAACGTTCTGCACGTCTTCGTCCTCTTCGAGCTTATCGAGCAGCTTGTTGAGGGTTTCGCGCTGTTCGGCGGTCACGTCCTTGAGGTCGTTGGGGATACGTTCAAATTCCGACGATACGATTTCAAAGCCGTTTTCTTCCAGATATTTCTGGATGTGAGAGTAGTCTTCGAATCCGCCGTAGAGCACCACGATGGGCTGTTCGTTATCGTCTACGTCTTCTTCGAGTTCGTCCACGCCGTAGTCAATCAGTTCGAGTTCAAGGTCTTCAAGGCTGATGCCGTCTTTGGGGCGGATTTTGAACACCGATTTGTGGTCGAACAGGAAAGTGAGCGAACCCTGAGTGCCCAGTGAACCGCCGTGTTTGGTAAAGTAAGAGCGGACATTGGCCACGGTGCGGGTGTTATTGTCTGTTGCAGCTTCGACGAAGATAGCGATACCGAAGGGGCCGTATCCCTCGTAAGTGATCATCTTGTAGTCGCCGGCATCCTTGTCGGTGGCTTTTTTGATGGCGCGTTCAACGGTATCTTTAGGCATATTGGCAGCCTTGGCGTTCTGCATCAGAGCGCGCAGGCGCGGGTTGGTGTCGGGATCGGGGCCACCGGCTTTGGCGGCAATGGTGATTTCTTTACCGATGCGGGTAAAGGTACGCGACATATTGCCCCAGCGTTTGAGCTTTCGGGCTTTACGGTATTCAAATGCTCTTCCCATAGGAGTTGCTTATATATTTGATAGTTAATTATTTGTTGTAGTAATAATGATTATCGGAGTTCGGCACCGAGTTGTTTCTGAAGGGATGCTATCACTTTGTTCATCACAGCGTCGACGGCCTTGTCGTTCAGGGTCTTTTCATCGTCGCGCAAGGTAATGGTGATGGCATAGGATTTTTTGCCCTCGGGCAGGCCCTTGCCTTCGTACACGTCAAAGAGCGATACTGAGCGCAGAAGCTTGCGGTCGGCGCGGCGAACGATGTCTTCGATCTGTGCCATCGTCACGTTTTTGTCGATCAGCAGCGAGAGGTCGCGTTTCACAGCCATAGCCTTGGGCAGCGGCGTGAATGTTGTGCCGCGGCGGGCGGTCATATCGGCCAGGGCTTTCCAGTCGAGTTCGGCAAAGTAAACGGGCACCTTGATATCGGCACGACGCAGTATATCGGGGCATAGGATACCGGCTGTACCCAGGCATTTTCCGTTGCGTGTTTCGATAGCGATGGCCGACGAGTAAATATCTGCGATTTCGGTAGCCTTGACAATGATCTCGCCGGGATTGAGACCGATACGGCTCAGAATCATAGCCACTGTGGCTTTGAGGTCATAGAATGACGATTCCTCGGCGGGACGCAGCCACGAAGCCTGACGCAGGTCGCCGGTGAGCCACAGGGCCAGACGGGCACCCTCGGTGTAGGGTTTGAGCGGAGCTTCAGCCGTGGGAGGCTCGGCACTGCGCAGCGAATATACGTTGCCGAATTCATAGAATGCCAGATCAGGCGAGCGGCGGTTGATGTTATGAGCCAGCGACTCCAGACCACCAAAGAGCAGGCTCTGGCGCAGTACGTTCAGATCCTGGCTAAGGGGATTGAGCAGAGTGATGGCAGAGGCGGCCGGGAATGTTTCCAGGCCCTCGTAATAAGCCTTGGCGGTGAGTGAATTATTCAGGATTTCCATCCAGCCGGCACCGCTGAGCATATCGGCCACGATGTGGCGCAGATCGTCGGTAGCATCGGTATCACTCTTGTAAGAGAGCGAGGCGTGGATAGATGTGGGGATGGCAATATTATTGTAGCCATAGATGCGCAGGATGTCTTCAATAACATCGCAGGGGCGGCGTACATCCACGCGATATGTGGGAACAGCCAGCTGCATCGTACCGCCGTCGGCATCGGTGCGGCCTGTCACTTCAATTTCCAAAGCGCGCAGGATGGTGTCGACGGATGCAGCCGGGATTTCCTGACCCAAGAGGCGTGTGATCTGTCCGTAACTCAATGTCACGGGGTAAGGCGCAACGGGTGTGGGGTAATAGTCCACAACCTCACCTGCGATTTTACCACCGGCGATTTCCTGAATGAGCAGTGCGGCCAGCTTCATAGCATACATACAGCCGTTGGGATCCACCCCGCGCTCAAAGCGGAATGAGGAATCGGTCGAAAGGCCGTGGCGACGAGCGGTGCGACGCACCGAGGTGGCGTTGAAGCAGGCACTTTCCAGGAATACCGAAGTGGTGTTTTCTGTAACACCTGAATCCAGGCCACCGAAAACGCCGGCGATGCACATCGGCTCCTTCTCATTGCATATCATAAGGTCGGCGGCATCCAGAGTGCGTTCCACGCCGTCGAGAGTTGTAAATTTTGTGGGCTTAGCCTTGCGCACCACCACTTTATCGCCGGCGATACGGTCGCAGTCAAAAGCGTGCAGGGGCTGACCGAAGGCGTGGAGCACAAAGTTGGTGATGTCCACCACATTATTAATAGGACGGATTCCTACGGTGGTGAGCAGGGTGCGCAGCCATTCGGGACTTTCGGTTACGTTCACTCCCCGGATTGTGACACCGCAATAGCGGGTGACTACATCGGTGGCTTCAACCTCGACTTTTACCGACGATTCGGCGGGTGCGTCGACGTGGAATGCTGCGACATCGGGGCGTGTGAGTTCAGGAGCCTCGGTGGTGAGGTGGCACTTGAGATAAGCCGCCAGATCACGAGCCACACCGTAATGCGATGCAGCGTCGATGCGGTTGGGAGTGAGGTCTACTTCGAGCACCCAGTCGTCAGACAGCTGATAATAATCGGCGGCAGGAGTGCCGGGAGCGGCCGCCCCGTCGGGCAGTACGATTATACCGTCGTGGGAGGTGCCAACGCCTATTTCATCCTCGGCGCAGATCATACCTAACGATTCCACGCCGCGAATCTTGCCTTTTTTGATTTTGAATTCCTTGTCGCCGTCGTACAAGGTGGTGCCGATAGTGGCCACCACCACAGTCTGACCGGCAGCCACGTTGGGCGCGCCGCACACGATCTGGACAGGTTCGTCGCCACCCAGATCCACGGTGGTTACGTGCAGGTGATCGCTGTCGGGATGTTCCACGCAGGTGAGCACTTTGCCAATCACCAGGCCGCGCAGACCGCCGCGGATTGATTCCACGCGTTCCACAGAGCCTGTTTCCAGACCTACCGAAGTGAGGGTATCGGCCAGTTGTTCAGGCGAAAGATTGAAGTCGAGGTAGCGTTTAAGCCACTTATATGAGACATTCATAGTATTTGACTGAAAAATGAGAACCGCGCCGCCCCCGTGGCGGGAGAGGCGCGGATACAGGGTGTTAGAGTGATGTGCGGGCTACTTCCACTTCTTCGAAGCTTTCGATCATATCGCCCACCTTGATATCGTTGTATCCGGCGATTGACAGGCCGCAATCGTAGCCTGAATTAACCTCGCGAACGTCGTCCTTGAAGCGTTTGAGCGAACCGAGATCGCCGGTGTAGCGCACGATACCGTCGCGAATCAGGCGCACGCGGTTGCCGCGCTTGATTTTGCCGTCGCGCACGATAGCGCCTGCGATGGTGCCCACCTTAGAGATGTGGTAGGTTTCGAGCACTTCGGCTGTACCGGTGATTTCCTCCTTGATTTCAGGCGCGAGCATACCGGCCATAGCGTCCTTGACCTCCTCGATAGCCTGGTAGATCACCGAATACAGACGGATCTGGATGCCCTTGCTTTCGGCGGCTCGGCGTGCAGCGAGCGACGGACGCACCTGGAAACCTACGATGATGGTGTGGTCGTCGGCAGATGCCAGAGTAACGTCGCTTTCCGAGATTTCGCCCACGGCTTTGTGGATCACGTTCACCTGGATTTCTTCGGTCGACAGCTTGATGAGCGAGTCGCTCAGAGCCTCGATCGAACCGTCCACGTCGCCCTTGACGATGATGTTCAGTTCGTGGAAGTTGCCCAGAGCCTTGCGTCGGGCAAGTTCTTCCAGTGTAAGGCCCACCTGGGTGCGCAGGCCCTGCTCGCGCTGGAGCTGTTCGCGCTTGGTGGCGATTTCGCGGGCTTCCTGCTCGGTTTCCATCACGTTGAATGTATCACCGGCCTGAGGTGCACCGTTCAGACCCAGGATAAGCGCCGGGGTAGCGGGGCCGGCTTCCTTGATGCGCTGGTTACGTTCGTTGAACATCGCCTTGACGCGACCGAAATGATTGCCGGCAAGCACTACATCGCCGATGCGCAGGGTGCCGTTCTGCACCAGCACATTTGCCACATATCCGCGACCCTTATCCAGGGTGGATTCGATGATTGTGCCGGTGGCGCGGCGGTTGGGGTTGGCCTTAAGTTCCAGAAGTTCGGCTTCCAGGAGCACCTTTTCCATGAGTTCCTCGACTCCGATACCTTTCTTGGCCGAAATGTCCTGGCTCTGGTATTTGCCACCCCATTCTTCCACCAGATAGTTCATGGCGGCAAGTTCTTCCTTGATCTTGTCGGGGTTGGCGTGGGGTTTATCTATTTTGTTGATAGCAAAGATAATGGGCACACCGGCAGCAGAAGCGTGGTTGATAGCTTCCACAGTCTGAGGCATTACATTATCGTCGGCCGCGACGATGATGATACATAGGTCGGTAACCTTGGCACCACGGGCTCGCATGGCGGTGAATGCTTCGTGACCGGGGGTATCGAGGAAGGTGATGTGTCGGCCGTCGGGCAGAGTCACCGAATATGAGCCGATATGCTGTGTGATACCGCCGGCTTCGCCTGCAATTACATTAGCCTTACGGATATAGTCGAGGAGCGAGGTTTTACCGTGGTCCACGTGACCCATGACGGTGACGATAGGCGGACGGGGCACCAGATCCTCTTCCGAGTCTTCTTCCTGCTGGATAGCATCGGCCACCTCGGCAGATACATATTCGGTCTTGAATCCGAATTCGTCGGCCACGATGTTGATGGTCTCGGCATCCAGACGCTGGTTGATCGATACCATTACACCTAAGTTCATACACGTGGCGATAACCTGGTTGATGGGAACATTCATCATGATAGCCAGGTCGTTGGCAGTCACAAATTCGGTAAGCTGCAGGGTGCGGCTTTCGGCAGCTTCGGCGGCCACGGCTTCGCGCATGCGTTCGCTGGCGGCCTCGCGTTTTTCCTTACGCCATTTGGCACCCTTCTTCAGGCCTTTATCCTTGGCGGTGAGACGCGCCAGGGTTTCCTTAACCTGCTTGGATACATCTTCTTCAGTTACTTCGGGAGCGGGTGCGGCCTTGCGCTGTCCGCGCTGATCCTTGCGCGAGCCTTGCTGCTGGTTGCGCTGATTATTATTGTTGGCGTTGCGTCCACCGCCCTGGCCGTTGCGTCCCTGGGGAGCATCGGCGGCGGTGCGTCCGGCCTTTTCAATGTCTACTTTGTCTTTTCCGATGCGGTTGCGTTTTTTACGCTGACCTTCGCCGGCGGCGGGGGTGTTGCCCTTGGCACCGCGACGGTCGTTCTGACCTTTTTTCTTGGGACGAGTAGTCTGGTTAAGGGCATCGAGGTCAATCTTGCCCACGATGTTGAGGCTCACAGCCGGGCGCGGAGTGGATGGAGCGAATACCTCGTCGGAGGATGCGTTATCAGTGGCTGCGGGAGCATCGGCTATGGCTTCGTTAGCCGTGGTCTGTTGAGGTTGAGCCTGCTGGGGCTTAGTATCGGGCTTGTTGTTTTCGGCCTTCACTTCGGGTTTTGGTTGTATGGGTTTTGATTCTTTTTGTACTGGTTGAGCGGGAGCCGGGGTATCTTTAACCACGGGTTTCTCGGCCGGTTTATCAAGCTCGGGCTTGGGCTCGGGCTTGGGTTGAGGTTTGGGTTCGGCCTTAGGCTCGGGAGCTGGTTGGGCTTTGGGCTGTTTTTTGATGATGGGATTGCCCTTGCTGTCGAGCTCCAGGGTGCCTAAGATGCGCGGCTGGGGAGCGGCGGATTCATTACTCGGCACAGGATCAGGTTTGGGCGCACGAGGTGCCGGTGCGGGGGCATCTTTGGGGGTTGAGGGTTTGCGACGGTCGGCTGCGGTGCGGTCGGGCTGAAATTTGGCCACCAGGAGGTCCACCACATCGTCTTCTACACGTGTGTTTGGAGATTCCTCGAAGGTGATGCCTTTTTCGCTCAGGAAGCTGTACACTGTGGGGAGTGCCACATTCAGATCCTTAGCGATTGTGCTGAGTTTTGTTTTCGCCATATTGTAAGTCAGGGTTTCTAAAAATTAATTGAGAGGAGAAAGGGTGCCGGGGGTGAAGGGGATTAATCTTCAAATTCGGCTCGCAGAACCTCGATCACATGGTCTACGGTGGATTCTTCCAGGTCGGCCTGTTCGATGAGCATTTCGCGCGGAGCGTTCAGGACATTCTTTGCGGTGATGCAACCGATATTTTTCAGTGCTTCGATTACCCATTCGTCGATTTCGTCCTTGAATTCGTCCAGGTAGATGTCTTCCTCGATGTCGGCGGTGTCAGCGGTGTCGCGGTAAACGTCGATGACGTATCCGGTGAGCATCGAAGCGAGCTTGATGTTGGAGCCGTTCTTACCGATAGCCAGCGACACTTCCTCGGGTTTGAGGATCACTTCGGCCTTCTTTTCTTCTTCATCAAGACGGATAGATGTGATCTTGGCGGGCGAGAGGGCACGCTGGATAAAGAGCGAGGGATTTGAGGTATAGTTGATTACGTCGATATTCTCGTTGCGCAGCTCGCGGACAATGCCGTGGATGCGGGAGCCGCGCACGCCCACGCAGGCACCTACGGGGTCGATGCGGTCGTCGTATGATTCCACAGCTATCTTGGCGCGTTCGCCGGGTATGCGTGCTATGGCGCGTATGCTGATCAGGCCGTCGTGAATTTCGGGCACTTCCAGCTCGAAGAGGCGACGCAGGAAGTCGTTGTTCACGCGCGATACCGTGATTTTGGGGTTGTTGTTTTTATTGTCTACATTGGCAATGACGGCACGCACGGTTTCGCCCTTGCGGAAGAAATCGCCGGGAATCGACTCGCTCTTGGGCAGGAGCAGTTCGTTTTTGTCGTCGTCCAGAAGCAGGGTTTCGCGGCTCCAGGTCTGATATACTTCGCCGCTCACCAGCTCGCCTTCAAGCTCTTTGAATTTTGAGTAGATAGCTTCTTTCTGCAAGTCAAGAATCTTGGACTGGAGGGTCTGGCGCAGGGTAAGGATGGCGCGGCGGCCGAATTTCTCGAAGAAGATTTCCTTGGTGTGTTCCTCGCCCACCTCGGCCTCGGGGTCGTTATCGGCACGGGCATCCGAGAGCGAAATCTGGAGGTTGGGGTTCTCAACTTCGCCGTCGGGAACCACGGTGAGGTTCTGGAAGATCTGGACGTCGCCCTTGTCAGGATTCAGGATTACATCGAGATTTTCATCGGTGCCGAAGGTCTTTGCAAGCACGTTGCGGAAAGATTCCTCAAGCACGCTGATCATGGTAGATTTATCGATGTTCTTCAGTTCCTTAAATTCGGCGAACTGTTCCACCATATTAGGAGTTGCCTCTTTTTTAGCCATTTTCGTTATTTAGGGGTATTAATTAATCAAAATTTAAAGGTGTAGCGCACATCCTTGCAATCGGCGGGATTAAGCACTATGTCGCTTTCCACCATCACCGGACGCTTAGCGCCCTCGGGACGTTCCTTGCGGCTCACCGTGAGTGTGAAATCGTCTGAATCGTCGGCCACGGATTTCAGCACGCCGCGCAGCTTGCGGCCGTCGCGGGTAAGCACTTCGATCTCATTGCCGATGTTTTTCAGATACTGGTTGCGCACCTTGAAGGGTGATGTCAGCCCGGCCGAACCCACTTCCAGCTGGTAATCTTCAACTTCGCGGTCAAAGACCTCCTCGATCTTGCGTGTCACAGCTACGCAGGCGGCAATATCCATACCGGTGTCGCTGTCAAGCTCCACTACGATCTCGTTGGCCGGATTCACGCGGATGTCCACTACAAACATATCTGTGTTTGCAATGGCATCGTTCACAGTCCGGGTCAGAAGTGCTTTATCTATCATATCTTTTTGTCGTCTAAAATAAAGGAGGAAGCCCCGCGGCCTCCTCCAACGCATTGAAGTTGTCGCAAAGGTACAAATTTTTTCAGTAACTGTCAATACTTCTTACATTAATTATATAGTTTCACAGAGTGTAATTAGTATTTTTTAACACGGTACAACTTAAAATAACACGTCTTTCAAATTTTTTCTTGGCTTTGCTATGTTTATCCAAAAAAATCACTACCTTTGCCAATACACTAATCTAAACATAAAACTAACGAAATAATACCATGATAAGCCCCTTAGCCTACGTAGATCCCGGAGCCAAGATCGGTGACGAGGTCATTGTTCATCCCTTTGCCTTTATTGACAAGGACACCGTGATTGGCGACCGTTGCGAAATCCTGCCCTACGCCTCGATTATGAAAGGCGCCCGCATCGGTCATAATACCAAGATTTATCAAGGCGCCATAATCAGCGCCGACCCTCAGGATTTCCGCTGGAAAGGCGAGGATTCAAAATGCTATATAGGCGATAATGTGGTAATCCGCGAGCACGTGATTATCAACCGCGGTATCAAGCCCGAAGGCGGCACTCGCGTGGCTGACAATTGCTTCATTCTTGCTGAATCCCACATCGGCCACGATTCCCATATCGATGCCTGCTGCGTGCTGGGCAACGGTGTCACCATCGCCGGCGATGTCAAGGTAGGATCGGGCACGATCCTCTCAAGCAACGCCATACTCCACGAGGGCGTAAACGTGGGCCGCTGGGTGATGGTAAAGGGCGGCTGCCGCATATCGTCAAACGTGCCCCCATACATCATCATCGCGCACAATCCCGCCACATATTACGGCGTGAATGCCCAGATCCTGACACGTCATGGCGGGTTCACCTCCGAGCAGATCGACGACATTGCCAAGGCATACCGTCACATATATCAATCGTCTACCTCGCTGTTTAACGCTCTGCGCCGTATCGAAACAGATATTGATAAGGGCGAAATCCGCGACGAAATCCTTGAATTTATCCGTTCAAACGGTTCCCGCATCGTAGGTAACCGCTTCGACGATTAATACAGAACTCGCAGAGCGGGGCGCCGATTTTCGGCGCCCCGCTCTGCGTTTACATCCGCGTTTACAAATGTGTGAAGAAATGCCAGATGGTGATGGCCGTGGAAACCGCAACGTTCAGCGAATGTTTTGTGCCCGCCTGCGGTATTTCCAGACATAAATCGCAGGCATCCACCACCTCCTGAGCCACGCCGTTCACCTCGTGGCCGGCCACAAAGGCATATTTACCGCTCGGGGCGGGATGAAATTCATCCAACGATATAGAACCGTTCACCTGCTCCAGGCAGCACACCGTATAGCCTTCTGCTTTGAGTTGATTTACACATTCAATCGTATCGGCGAAATAGCGCCAGGCCACAGTGTCCTCGGCACCCAGGGCTGTCTTGTGAATTTCCGGCGAGGGGGGCGTCTGCGATATTCCGCACAGACACAATTCCTTGACAGCAAACGCATCACAGGTGCGGAAAATAGAACCTATATTATTGAGCGAGCGCACATTGTCAAGCACCACCACGAGGGGTATCTTCGGGGCGGCGCGAAATTCGTCGGCCGTGAGCCGACCCATCTCCCAAATCGTTTTCTTCTTCATCAGAGCTTTCTTATAATAGTCATTCCGTCATATAGCGGAAGAAGCACGGTGGCTACATCGCTGTCGGCTGCCACCATATCATTAAATTCGCATAGTCCGAGGGTCTGCGGATCACGATGTTCGGTCTGGTGAGCCGCCGCGCCGCTCCATAGGGTGTTGTCGGCCAGAATAAAACCGCCCGGGCGCACCAGCGGCTTCACCATCCGGTAGTAATCGGGGTAGAGCCGCTTATTGGCATCGATATACACCATATCCCAGGGTTCAGCCGATATGCCGGGCACTACCTCCATCGCATCGCCAATATGCAGCCGGATACGGTCGGCGAAAGGCGAGGCGGCAAATGTAGCTTCCAGGGCTGGGGCGGCTTCGTCGTCGATCTCCACTGTGTGAACCTCTCCGCCGGCGGCAAGCCCCTCGGCGAAGCACAGAGCCGAGTAGCCGCTGAAGGTGCCTAATTCCAGCACCCGGCGGGGATTGATCATTGACGTAAGCATACTGAGCAAACGCCCTTGGTGGGGGTCGCAGCACATCCGGGGGTATAGTCGTGTAAGATAAGTGCGACGGTAAAGTTCGTCGAGATATTTGGGTGGCTGCGAGGTATGGTCGGCAAGGTATTTTTCTTCAGATGCGTCCATTTATGTATTCAGAATCAGTATGAGAATGAAAATATCGGTCAGCACCACTAATGCTAACAGAATCCAAGCCACAGTGCGCCGGCCCGGATAGCAGATGAGAGCAAGCACCGCGCTGAGCACCACGTAGGCCGGAAAGAGCCATTCAGAGTCGTTGGCACCGGGCCACCCTGTGTCGCGCACGGCGCGGAATGCCTGCGGAATGAAGATAAACGACGGTAGTGCCACCGCCAGCATCAGCGCTACAAACCACCATGGCACCCGCGGGCGTTGGTCTTCGTTCATTTGCCGCCTCCTTTCGTCGCGCGATAGGCAGCCACCGTGCGACGGATGCCTTCAGCGAGGTCTACCTTGGGTTTGAATCCGAAATCGCGCTGTGCGTCTGATATATCGCAGCTCCAGTTGCGCTGACGCATAATTTTGAATTTATCGCGGTTCAGAGTCATCGGTTTGCCTTTGGCCGCGCCCCATTTCTCGCTTATGGTGGATGCAATCCACGCTGTCCATAGCGGCAGGCGAACGGGAATCACGAATTTATGCCCCAGTTCGCGCGCTACCATTTGCCTGAATTCACCCTGCGAATATGCACGGTCTTCGCTTATTATATATTTATGGTGTATGGTGTTGCCGGATGCCAGAGCGTCAAACATCGCCTCAACCAAATCGTCTACATATATAAATGTGAGAAGCTGGCGCTTATAGCCCACACCGAAATCAAAATGCGAATCGATGCTCTTGATCATCATCAGGTAATCCTGCTCGTGGGGGCCGTACACCCCGGTGGGGCGGAATATGATCCAGGGGAAGTCGGGCAGCGTTTCAAGATAGGTCTCGGTTTTTATCTTCGACAGGCCATATCGGGTGTTGGGATTGGGTATAGTGCTTCCGGTGAGCGGGGCGTAGTGCTCCTCGTCGCCGGGGCCCAGGGCACTCAGCGAGCTGATATACAGAAATTGCTGTGGCACCATATCCAGGCGGCGCAGAGTCTCGACAAAGGTGCGCGGATACATAAAGTTCACCAGATTAAAACCCGTGAACCCGACGCTTTTGGTCGCACCTAAATTCCAGATTATATCATCCCAGCCGTGTTCGCCGGGGGCATTGTCGCGTATGGCCTGCTCCACGGCATCGGGATCGTCGTAGTCAAACACCACGAAGTTGAGCCGCTCATCGGTCAGGTACCTACGCGATGTGGAAGCGCGCACACCGGCCCACACACGATAGCCGCGCCGCAAGCCTTCGGCTGCGATGAATCCGCCGATAAAACCACCGGCGCCTATTATCAGTAATGTCTTGCTTTTTTCCGACATTTTAGTCAAATTTATTTAATCGACCGTAAAGTTACTAAAAAACGCCTGCGTCTGCAAACATTCCACCCCCTAAAAATCGTTATTGCCGATGAAACATCCCCAATCCCCTCGGCGACTTAGGATTTTTAGAAAAAATAATAAATAATGTTGCGCAATTACGGAAATTTTTCGTAATTTTGCCGTACCAAAATCCACGCCACATTTTGGCGTGCGCAAATTATTGATATTCAACCTACTACTATAAAGTAAAAAATTATGACAAAAATTGGTATCAATGGCTTTGGCCGCATCGGTCGCTTCGTCTTCCGTGCCAGCACAAAGCGCGACGACATCGAAGTTGTTGCAATTAACGATCTTCTCCCCGTAGACTACATGGCATACATGCTCAAGTATGACACCATGCACGGCCGCTTCGACGGTACTGTTGACTACGATCTCGAAAAGAGCCTCCTCATCGTTAACGGCAAACCCATCCGCGTTACTGCTTGCCGCGACCCGAAAGAAATCGGCTGGGGCGAAGCTGGTGCTGAATACGTAGTTGAATCTACCGGCCTCTTCCTTACCAAAGAAAAAGCTCAGGCTCACATCGAAGCCGGCGCTAAATATGTGGTTATGTCTGCTCCTTCTAAGGACGACACCCCCATGTTCGTTTGCGGCGTGAACCTCGACACATACCAGAAGGGCACTCAGATCGTTTCTAACGCTTCTTGCACCACCAACTGTCTCGCTCCCCTCGCCAAGGTCCTCAACGACAAATTCGGTCTCGTTGAAGGTCTGATGACCACCGTTCACTCTACCACCGCTACCCAGAAGACCGTTGACGGTCCCTCTATGAAGGACTGGCGTGGTGGCCGTGCTGCTTCTGGCAACATCATCCCCTCAAGCACCGGCGCTGCTAAGGCTGTAGGTAAAGTTATCCCCGAACTCAACGGCAAACTCACCGGTATCTCGATGCGTGTCCCCACCCTCGACGTATCTGTAGTTGACCTCACCTGCACCCTCGCTAAACCCGCTACCAAGGAAGAAATCTGCGCTGCCATGAAGGAAGCCGCTGAAGGCGAACTCAAAGGCATCCTCGGCTACACCGAAGACGCAGTTGTATCTTCTGACTTCCTCGGCGACGCTCGCACCTCTATCTTCGACGCTAACGCCGGTGTTTACCTCACCCCCACCTTCGTTAAGGTTGTATCTTGGTACGACAACGAAATCGGCTACTCTAACAAAGTGCTCGATCTCATCGCTCACATGAAGAAAGTAAACGGCTAATCCCGATACTTCCAAATACCACCACAAGGCTGCGCCCCGCGCAGCCTTGTGTCGTTTATAGCCGCAAGCCGAATAATCAAGATAAATCGGAATCCATCCCGATTCCCCCCCCGGCAATCAGGATAATTCAGGATAAATCGTGTATAACCCGGTAAAGTAAGCCAAAAAATCCGCCCAACGCCCGTTTCAAGGTCTAAATTTTCAAGCGTTATGCAAATTATTTGATTTTTTTGTTGTATCTTTGTGCACAATTTGTGTGCTCACGCCTGCGGGCACCGCTTTTGTCATTATCACTAACGAAAAATAATTAAAAAACGCTTCATATCTAAAATGGCAACTCTTGAAAAAATCCGCCAGCATCAGGTGTTACTCTTCGTGGTAATCATCGTGGCTCTGCTGGCCTTTATTCTCGGCGACTTCCTTACCTCGGGTCGCACCTATTTCGGTTCCGGAACCACTGTGGCCAAGGCTGGTAATGCCAAGGTTGAATACACCGAGTATCAGAATCGTGTAAGCGCCGCTTCTGAAAATCAGCGCAACTCGCAGCGTTCCGTCGACAATGACGACCTCTCGCAGCAGGTGCTCCAGCAGCTCCTTCTCGAAAAACTCACCAAGCAGGAATACGAAGACCTCGGCCTGGTAGTTACCGATTCCGAGCTCTCTGAGGCTCTCACCGGCGATATGCCCCACCCCGCCGCTCAGCAGTTTATCTACTCTGTTTCGCAGCAGCTCGGCCTGCCCGCTCCCTCGGGTCAGCTCGTTTACGATGCTGTGATGAATCCTGCCAAATATGGTCTGCCCGCCGAGGCTGCTCCCCAGCTCAAGCAGATGTGGGCTTCTGCCGAGGCTGCCGTTGAGGAAGCCATGCTCCAGCAGAAATTCGACCGCCTCATGGCCGGCCTCTTCACCGCCAACCAGCTCGACGCCAAGAGCCTCTACGACGATATGGCCACCACTCGTAAGTTCTCTTACGTTACCAAAAACTACTCTTCTATCCCTGACGATTCGATCACCATCACCGATGCCGACCGTCGCGCCGCTTGGCAGAAGGATAAGGCTATGTATCGCCTCACCGAACCCGGACGTGCCATCGATTATATTATGGTGCGCATCGAGCCCTCGCAGGCCGACCGCCTTGCCGCTCAGAAGGAAGTGGAAGATGCTGTGCTGGCCCTCAACAACTCCAACGGCACCGACGCCGTGGCTGCCAACTCGCATTTCGTTGTGAACACCTACAACGCTCCCGCTTCGCGCATCAACGACAATCGCCTCAAATCATTTGTTGATACTGCTTCGGTCGGCACAGCCGTGGTGCTCACCAACACCGGCGACAACTACTCGATTGCCAAACTCCTGGGTAAGACCAACGAAATCGACTCTATCAACATCTCTATGATCGCCCGCGCCGATCAGGGTTCGCTCGACTCGCTCCTTTCTCTGGTGCAGGGCGGCAGCTCGTTTGCCGAACTCATCGACGGCACCACCGTTATAGGTCAAGACAGCACCTGGGCTTCGCTTGCCGTTGCCGGTATCCCCGAAAGCGTCAAGACTGCTCTTGAAAGCAACGCCGTAGGTTCCGCCTTCATCCTCACCGACACCATCCAGGGCCAGACCGCATCAACCCTCTACCGCATCAACAAGCGTCGCGCCGCTGTGCCTGTGTTTGAGGTTGCCT
>CAZHDH010000038.1:0-23763 GCA_964531245.1 uncultured Bacteroides sp.
TACTTTTTCAGTGCCCGCTGAATCACGCAGCTTTTTTATGACGTACCAGAAAGTTTACGTATTGCGAACGGCACACCGTCAGGATATTTGTTATTTAATTGATTATCAACGTGTTGTATGGACGCAAAAATTTTTGCGTCCATACCGTTGGGATAGTGGCAAGAGTCGTTAAGACTCTGCTTATCTGCTGTTTATACTATCACTTTTTGGGTTTGATCCAGACGGCGACGACCATCAGGACAAAGCCGATGAAGCAGATTGCGGGACCTACCACGATGCGGCGAGTGCTGAAGATGTCGGGGTTGAATTGTTCGGGGGTGCTTCCGGAGCCGAGCATAAGCAGGAATCCAAGCACTATCAACACGCCCGATACGGCCATCAGTATGAAGTTGTTGCGGCCAAGGGGACGTTGGTCGAAGTCTTCACGGATTATGGGAGAGTTTTTTTGGGGTTTGGATATTGTAGCCATTTCTATTATTTTGAGGAGGGGGATTAACGGAACATATCGTCGTAGTCGGCACGCAGGTATCGATTGGTGGCCACGCATGCGGCCAGGGCGCATATAATCAAGCCCACCACAAGCAGCCCCGCGAAAATAAGGCACATTAACGACCACGGCAACAGGGCTGATACGGCAGGATCAAACCCTGCTGCATAGCTGCGCATACCGGCCAGCAGGGCGGCTGCCACCACAGCGGCCACAGCCCCGGTGCCCAGACCCGCCAGGATGAACGGACGGCGTATAAACGCGCCTGTGGCACCCACCAGCTTCATGGTGTGGATAATGAACCGTCGCGAATATACGGCCAGACTGACGGTGTTATTTATGAGTACAAAGGATATTACCAAGAGTGCCACTGCGATGCCCAGAAGCACGAAACTGAGGCGCCGCAGTGTGTTTGATATTGCATCAACCACCGCTGTCTGGGTTACGATATCATCGATGGCCGGATCGAGCAGCATGGAGGCGCAGAGAGCCTGAATACTGTCGGAATTGGCATAGTCGGCATTCATCTTGATGTCAAACTCGGCACCGAATGGATTGGTCTGGAGCAGGGCGGTGATGTCCTCGCCCATGAGCTTGCTCTCCTCGTCCAGAATCTGGCTGGCTGAGGCAAAAGTAAACGACGCAATGGCCGGATGACCGGCAACTTTAGCGCGCACACGATTGATTTCGGAATCGGGAGCTGTGGGATCCATCTTGATCACAAAACCCATCTGCGCGCGGATTTCAGATGATACCGTATGCGAAGCTGCCAGAGACATGGCCAGGAGGCCGACAATCACCAGCACCATAGCCACGCTGATAATGGCCGTAATCTGGGAGCCGAGTGCAGATACTTTATTTAATTTCTTGGGTTTCATGACTCAATGAATTGGATTTACAAAGGTACAAACTTTTTTGAAAATTTCACCCTTACTGCCGATAAAGTTGCAGAATCAAAACGCCGAGATTCGTGTATCCAGCCAATTGAGTTTGTCGGTATACGCTTTCACGAGGTTTTTCACGGCTTGGTCAAAGGATAATTCGGCATCTCCGTTAGCCTCGTATGCATTGGGCGATGGTTCGGGAGTGATGGGCCACATTTGGTGATTGATGGCATCGCTGGCGGCAAGCTCGGCTGCCTTGGCCTCAATTATGGGGGCTACGGCCTCAAGGCGCGGTTTCAGCATCTGCCAGCGTTCCTTGACACGGGCGGTGAAGGCCGAGTCAAGAAACAAGCGGTGATAGTAGACATTATACCGGGCGTTATAGCGTGCGGCGTTGCGCGAGATGAAAGTGCCCCAGTCGAAATCCCAGACAGGTCCGGCGCATAGCAATCCGTCGCGGTCTTTATAAAAATATACACTTTTGGGGTGATATGATTCCTCGTTGCCCGCGAGTTCATGCACCAGCCAATAGTCGATAAACGAATCCTGATCTATATAATCGAGATATTCGTGGTTACGGAGGCGTGAGTAATCGTACAGAATATCTTCAAGGGATTTAACATAATTCTGCACGTATCCCATCTGGGCATCGGTGATGTCCTCGTCGGGATCCTTGAACATCCAGGGTAATTTATAGCGCGACGACTCGAATACAAATTCTTCGTCCATATTCGTGTCGAGTTCGAAGAGATACCCGCCGGTGATTTCGTCGGGGGTCACTTCGGTAATGTTGACGCGGTTTTTATCCACCTTGATTTGCTCGCACAGAAAATAATTGCCTACGTGAACGCCGTTGAACACCAGCTCCACGAACTGCCCGCGGGGAGTGTATGCCAGGTCGGTGGCACGCGAGATCTCAAAGGCCGCGAAATTGCGAAGCAGGGTGCGGTCCATCCAGTTGGCAAGCAGACACCAGCGTTTGTGTTTCGGCATTCCGAGGATTTCGGATTTTGAGTCGAGTTTCAGGGCATAGGGTCGTTTGGGGAAATTCCAGGTAGAGTTTCCGCGCCCCTTTACGCTCAGCGAGCCGGAATAGTCCACAGAGCCGTCGGGCATCGTGATGGTCATAGTAGCGCCGGCGACCCAGGGTTCTTTAGTTACGATAGGCTGATAATCGGGTATGGTGATATTCACCACGGGCAGATTGGTGGTGAAGGCCGATGAATAATCGTGGCCGTCCCATTTCACGGTAAAGGTTTCAGAAGAAAGCGACGCCGCATCGCCATTGGCATCGGTATATGAAATCACCAGCACCACATCGTCCTCAAAGGGCTTTTCGCGCTCTGTGCGCATTACTGTGGCTCGATATTGGCCATCGCGTCGCTCGCCATTCTCGTACACCGGTTCGATGGATTTGAGAATGAAATTTGAGGGTTCTATCACCCCTCGGGCGGCATACGATCCCACCAGGTCAAGTGCTGCCTGACATCCGGTAGAGCCCACCGATAGATTGAGAGAGGCATTTGACGGATTCACGCGGAAATCAAATGTTGACTCGCACACCACCGTGGGGAATGTGACACCACGCTGCGCCGCTCCGAGAAGCACAACCGATGTGGGAGCAACGGTAAACGAACCGAATGTAAACACCGTGCCATCGGCAAGCGTGAGGGTCATTTCACCCGTCACGGGATTCTGAGCCACGCCGATTATGATAGCCGAGGGGTCGCAGGGCAGAGGGGTCTCGATAACCTCGACGGCCACATCAGGAGCGGCGGGATCGTAAAGCTCGAAGACATATTTACCGCCACGCTCCACCACGCGGACACACATACCGTCGTTGCCGTCGCGGCCATCTTTACCATCTGCTCCATCCTGTCCGGGCAGCCCGTCAACGCCGTCGATGCCATCTATGCCGTCCTTACCATCGTTGCCGGGCTGCCCGGGTTCGCCGGGAAATCCGGGCAGGCCATCAATGCCATCGGCACCGTCGCGACCGATAGCACGCACTGGTTCGCCATCATCGTCGGTAAGGCCGTTATAGGTTTCACCATTGTCATACGACACCTCCCAGAAGCCATCGGGAGTAACGCGCAGCAGAGGTACCGGGGGAGTGAGTCCGTCAGCACCATTCACGCCGTCAATACCGTCGGCACCGTCAACGCCATCAATGCCGTCGATACCGTTAAGCACTTCGATAGTGGAACCGTCGGAAAAGGTAATGACCCATCCATTTGCTATCGGTGCAACTGAAGTGATGATTTTGCCGGCATCGTAGGCCGTGCGGAGCGACGCTACAGCCTCCTCGATGCGATCCACCCGATATTCAAGATCATCGAGTCTATTGTTTATTTCGTCAAGATTGGTGCAAGCAGCAAATAGCAGGCAAAAGGTAAGAAGGAGAGATTGGTAAAACTTCATAATTGGTTAATTTTCAGTATTTTGAGTAACATTTGTATCGGAATGTAACGCATTATATAGCAGCATCGCCTTAGATCGGCCCACTAATGCGGCAATATCCTCGAGGGAGGCTTCGCGCAAGCGTTTTACGCTTTTAAAGTGCTGTAATACAGCTGTTTTAGTCTTATCGCCTATGCCTTTTATAGAGTCGATTTCGCTCACCACCGCACTTTTTGAGCGACGGTTGCGGTGATGGGTGATACCGAAACGGTGAGCCTCGTCGCGCAGGTGTTGGATTACACGCAGCGTCTCGCTACCCTTATCAATATAAAGCGGCACGGAATCGCCGGGGAAATAAATTTCTTCAAGGCGCTTGGCAATGCCCACCACGGCTATTTTGCCACGCAGCCCTATATTATCAAGGGCCTCTACAGCCGACGACAACTGCCCCTTGCCGCCGTCCACCACGATGAGCTGGGGGAGCGGTTCGCCCTCGGCCATCAGACGCGAATACCGGCGCGTGAGCACCTCGCGCATCGAGGCAAAATCGTCAGGCCCCTCGACAGTCTTGATATTGAAATGACGATAGTCGCGCTTGCTGGGACGCGCGTTTTTGAACACCACGCACGAAGCCACCGGATTTGTGCCCTGAATATTCGAGTTATCGAAACACTCGATGTGCCGCGGGAGTTCCGACAGGTGAAAATCGGTTTTAATGCGTTCCAGAGTCTTTTCGATGCGTTGCTCAGGGTTGTGCTTGGCCATGTGTTTCAGATCGTCGATACGTCGCTGGCGCGAGTTTCTCTGCGACACCTCCAGCAGCTTCACCATATCGCAACGGCGAGGCACCGTAAATGTGACCTCGGGCATCTCCACCTCGGGAGCCGACGCCACCACCACCTCGTCGTATTTCACGCCTAAGGTTTCGGCTATCTCGGCCATGGCATACGACAACAATTCGCTCTGCGATTCCTCAAGAGAACGCTTATATCGCAACGTGACCGACCGCACCACCGCTCCGTGGCGCACGTGCATATAATTGATATAGACATCAGAATCGCCCTCGGCTTCGTCGAAGCCGAACACATCAATATCTTCTATGGTCTGGGATACGATAACACTGCGCGAGCGGTAATTTTCGATCAGGCGGTAGCGTTCCTTGAGTTCCTGCGCTTCCTCGAAACGAAGGTCGGCGGCCAGGCGATTCATCTCGTCGCGCAGATAATTGAGCAGCTGGGCCGTGTCGCCCCGCAGAATCTGCTTCACGTGTTCGATGTAATCCTGATATGTTTCCGGCGACACCAGCCCCTTGCAACAGCCCGCACAGCGGTGAATGTGATATTGCAGACACAGGCGCCCGGAATCCTTGGCAATGTATTCCGGGCTGATAGGCAGGCGGCAAGTGCGCAGCGGATAAATCTCGCGGATGAGTTCGATCACCGTCTTGGCCACACCCACATTGGTGTACGGGCCATAGTATCGCGAACCATCCTTAATGCGATGGCGCGTGAGAAAAACCCGCGGATACAGCTCATTTGTAACAGCAATCCAGGGATAAGATTTATCGTCTTTGAGGAGCACATTATATCGCGGTTTGTACTCCTTGATCATCGAGTTTTCCAGATTCAGAGCATCCTGCTCAGTGGGCACGACGATATAGGACATATCGGCAATATTGCGCACAAGCAGATTAGTGCGGAGCACATCGTGTGTGCGATTGAAATAGGACGACACACGGCGCTTCAGATTCTTGGCTTTGCCGACATATATGACATTCCCGGCGGCATCATAATAAGTGTAGACACCGGGGGTATCAGGGAGGAAAGAGATTTTTTCCCGGAGCTGTTCCGATTTCTGATGTTTGGACATCTTGGGGAGAGAAAGCAATCGCCGGAGTGCAGGGCTAAAAAGCCGTACACCCCGACGACCGTAAAATTAGTATTTGATAAGCGAAGTAACCTCAGCGTCGGCAGGCAGATTCGCACGACCGTTGAGGGCGGTGAGTTCGATGATAAAGTTGATGTAGATCTTTTTAGGATTCATCGACTTCACCAGATTGTAAGCGGCAGCCATAGTGCCGCCGGTAGCCAGTACATCATCGTGAAGCACTACAATATCATCAGGAGTGATAGCGTCGCGATGCATTTCGATAGTATCCGTGCCATACTCCTTCTGATACGAAGCGCTTACAGTGTCGGCAGGGAGTTTGCCGGGCTTGCGTGCAGGCACGAAACCGGCACCGAGTTCAAAGGCCAGGATAGAGCCACCGATGAAGCCACGGCTTTCGATGCCCACCACCTTGGTAACACCCTTGTCGCGATAAAGCTGAGACAGATCCCAACCGATAATGTGGAGCGAACGAGGATCCTTAAAAGCAGTTGTGAGGTCCTTAAAGACGATACCCTTGGAAGGGAAATCATAGACATCACGGATTTTAGATTTGATATATTCCATTACAGTAAGATTGAGTTATTCTACATTAAGAGAGCACGCCGGAACCGCGTAAAATCAAGTGTTTAGCGCCGATTTGTTTCACGTGAAACATTTATTACCGTCCGATAAGGAGCATCAGGATATTGACATCGGCGGGGGAAATACCGGGGATTCGGGATGCCTGCCCGAGGGTGGCAGGGCGGTGACGTTCGAGCTTCTGGCGGGCTTCGGTGCTGAGGGCGTTGACCGACATATAGTCGTACTCAGTGGGTATCTTGACTTCCTCAAGGCGGTGAAGTTTTTCGACATTGACTCGTTCGCGCTCGATATAGCCACGATATTTAACCAGGATTTCAGCGGCTTCTACAATTTCGTCGCGGCGATTATCGGGGAGGCCGGCTATGAGTTCGGCAAGGTCGGGAAGCACTCCGGCAAGAGAGGCTATGGTGAGCTGAGGACGTGCTACTACGTCAATGAGTTTAACGCCTTGTTGCAGCGGTGCACTGCCGACGGATGCGAAAAGGTCGGCAACTTCGGCCGGACGCACAGTGCGTTCCTCCATAAGCCGAATCAGGGAATCGCGCAATTCGCGCTTTTCAAGCATCAGACTGTATCGGGTGTCATCGGCAAGCCCGACAGCATAACCGCGAGGCGTGAGGCGCATATCAGCATCATCCTGACGCAGCAGGATGCGGTATTCTGCGCGAGATGTGAACATACGGTAGGGTTCGTCAACGCCTTTGGTTACAAGATCGTCGACCAGCACGCCTATATAAGCTTCATCGCGGCCGAGGGTAAATTCGGGTTCACCCTTCACTTTCAGAGCGGCGTTTACACCTGCCAACAGTCCCTGACCGGCGGCTTCTTCGTAACCCGTGGTGCCATTGATCTGGCCTGCGAAAAACAGTCCGGGAACAAGGCGCGTTTCCAGGGTGTGCCGCAGCTGGGTAGGATCAAAAAAGTCGTATTCAATGGCATAACCGGGGCGGAAGATCTGAATATCCGTGAAAGCAGGAATGGTCTGCAACGCTTCGATCTGAATATCGAGGGGAAGAGACGATGAGAAACCATTGAGATAAAATTCGGTAGTATCAACACCTTCGGGTTCCAGGAAAAGCTGGTGTTCGGTCTTGTCGGCAAAGGTGACAATCTTTGTCTCGATTGAGGGGCAATAGCGCGGACCGATACTCTTAATCTGACCATTGTAAAGCGGCGAATCGGGCAGCCCTCGGCGTAAAATTTCGTGGGTAGCTTCCGAGGTATATACCATATAGCAATCGCGCTGTGGTAATTCGCGCTTCACATCGGGAAGATACGAAAATTTATATCGGGCATCGTCATCGCCGGGTTGCGGCGTGGTGTGTTCCCAGTGAATCGAGCGGCCGTCGATGCGCACAGGCGTACCGGTTTTCATACGATCCGTTCGGAAACCAAGGTCGCGCAACTGCTCGGTAAGGCCGTGCACGGCGGGTTCGGCTACGCGGCCACCTTCTATCATAGTACGGCCGATGTGCATCAGGCCATTGAGGAAAGTGCCATTGGTGAGCACCACGGCACGGGCAGTGAAACGTGCCCCCTCGCGAGTTACTACACCGCCGACGCTGCCATCTTCGTTAATTATCAGCTGATTTACACAGCCTTGCCAGATGTTCAGGTTGGGGGTATGTTCGAGTGTGTCGCGCCACATCTGGGAATACTTGGTGCGATCGCTCTGTGCACGCGGACTCCACATTGCCGGGCCTTTCGAGCGGTTGAGCATACGGAATTGAATGGCTGTTCGGTCGGTAATAATACCTGTCATACCGCCCAAGGCATCAATTTCGCGCACAATCTGCCCCTTGGCAATACCACCGATGGCGGGATTACAACTCATCTGTGCAATATTGTGCATATCCAGCGTGATCAGAAGTGTTGACACACCCAATCGCGCCGAAGCATAGGCAGCCTCGCACCCGGCATGGCCCGCGCCTACCACAATAACATCGTAATCGAATTTCATTTCTGTAAATCGTTATAAAGAGCCAGCGCGCGATTTTCGCACTGTTCCATTATCTCGCGTTCACCGGGGCCCTTATCGTTGATACCACACAGATGCAGCAAGCCGTGAACCACTACACGCAGCAATTCGCGCGAATAATCTTCGTGAGAAACATCTGCAGCATTGGAAGCCACAGTATCAAGCGATATAAACATATCGCCGCTCACCACTCGCCCGTGGGTGGTATCAAACGTGATAATATCTGTGTAATAATCGTGATTGAGAAACTGACGGTTGACGCGCAGGATTTCCTCGTCGTCGCAGAAAATGTAAGTAAGACTGCTTATGCGCTTACCGTGCGACTCCGCTACAGCTTGCAGCCAAAGCTCCACACGCTCGAAATCAAGCGCGGGCATAGGCACAGTGTGGTTAATCCAGGTAAAGGAATTTAACATAGCGTTCACGTGGGTTTTAACGTGCGAAGTTACAAAAAAATTCTCAGAAATGCAAGACGCTCCCCTCGGAGCAATTTATTTATCAGGATTGAAAAGACTGAGACTGCACCAAAATGAGGATATAACACTGATATACAATGTGTTACGCAAATTTTAACGCGCTGAGAATCGAAAATTTGAAAGCTTACGCACAGTTATGCGGGAATTTTTAAATCTGAGAGCGAAAAAAAGGCTCTGTCTCCCCTACCCTACCCCGGGGAAATTCAGCGGTGAATAAATGCGGCAATCAATTTCGCTCCGATGAACACCACGGCTTCAGTGAGTACGATGAATGCCGAGCACGGTATGTTGGCAGTGGCTCCCACCATCAGAGCCGCGAGTGAGCACACAAGACTTATCACAACCGAGGCAATCATAATGCGACCGAACGACCGGCAGAAACATTCCGCTGCCATCATAGGCAGCGAGAACATCGACATAAGGAGCATCACTCCCACAAGGCGAATCGTAAGCACTATGCCCACGGCGAGAAATACGGTCATGGTATAGGAAATGAATCGGGCCGGAAGACCGATGACCTGAGCGAAGTCGCGATCAAAGGCGCAAGCAACGATCTGGCGATATTTCCAAGCAAAGAACAATCCCAACAGCACGGTGTAAATTCCAAATGCCCATAGGTCGGTTTTTGAAATAGTGAGCACGCTCCCGAAAAGGAATGAATTTAATTCGGGCACATATCCGGGCGACATGAATACGAATATCACACCGATTGCCATACCCAACGCCCAAATCACGGCGATGGCCGAATCTTCGCGCAACCGCCAGCGTCGAGATGCCCATTCCACACCCAACGATGATGCTATGGCGAATATAGACGCCATCAGAATAGGACTGAGGCCAAGGAAATACCCTAACCCCAGGCCGCCGAAGCAGGCGTGTGTTACGCCGCCTGATATCGCCACAAGGCGACGTGTAATTATATATGTGCCTATCACAGCCGACGAGATGCTGATGAGCACCAACCCGACAATGGCATACACAAAGAAATCGTAATTCAGCAAATCAAGCATCGGCAACGAGTTTGGTAGAAGGTGCTGAAGCATCCGAGAGCAGAATGAGCAATTCGTCGTGAAGTTCATCGGGCAGCTGAATGCCGCGCATCCGCAGCGAATTATCCCAAGGGGCGACATCCCCGGGCAGCAGGGTGAACATCACATCGCGGAATATCTCAATTTCATCAGAAGAATAGTCGGAAGCGGCTCGGCCGGCAAAGGCATCAAGCTCCTCGTCATCGAAATATTCAGGCTTTCCCGACATTATGGAATCTGCCACACGCTCACACACAGCATGACGGCCGCAGCAACCATCATCGGCAGGCCGCGCCACGGGTTCATCGGGTTTATGGGTAAGTTTGAGCACAGCTCCCACAACCACCAGAGCAATCAGAATATATAGAGCTACAATCACGACACTTCGATTTTAAACCCGGCATCGCGCAGATCATCCCAAAAACCGGGATAGGATTTTTCGACACATCCGGGATTGTCAATCAATATACCGGGCGCAGCAAATGCTGCGGGAGCCATAGCCATAGCCAGACGGTGATCTCCGTGAGGATCAATGCGCGGAATCTCGAAAACAGGAGCCGTTTCGCCCTCCCAAGCCATAGAATCATCGGTAAGTTCTACTATCACGCCGATGCGTGAAAGACACTCGCCGAGGTCTGACAAACGGTCGGATTCCTTATGACGCAGATGCGAGATATTGCTGAAATGGAAGGGCACGCCGATAAGCGCCGATGTGACGGCAAGTGCCGGCACGAGATCGGGGTAATGACTCATATCCAGGTCAAGGCGCGAATGGATTTCGGGCGAGGCGGATAGCTGTATGCTATGGGGGGCGTCGCCATCGGTGGTGCTAACGCCAAACCGTTCGCCAAATTTTGCAAGCACAGAATCTCCCTGCAACGAGGGTAAATCGAGTCGGGGCAGCGTGGCAAACCCGGCCGACAGTGCAACGATCTCATACCAATAAGAGGCTGCGCTCCAATCGCCCTCGGATTCGGGGGTAACAGGGTGAAGCTCTCCGCCCCCTACCCTTACTGAATAACCCTCGACCGCGGTAGAAATACCGCGCGATTCAAGCATTCTAAGAGTCATTTCGACGTATGGACGCGACGGAAATTCCGCACCGAAATCAATGGTAAGACCTCCTATTCGCGGGGCAATCATACACAGCGCCGATACATATTGGCTACTGATCGAGGCATCCACCTTGACGGGCTCGGAAGCGCTGAGTGTGGTGCCGACGATGTGAAGCGGAGCAAAACCTTCGCGTTCCAGATATTCAATTTTCGCACCCATCTGCCGCAGGGAATCTACGAGCGGACCCACCGGGCGTCGGGAAAGCCCGTCGGCACCGCGCAGTGTAATGTCTACCCCTTCTGTGGCTGCATAAAAGGCGGTGAGAAAGCGCAGGGCGGTGCCGCTCAGACCGCAATCGGCCTTACCGGTGCGTTGTGGCAGACAGCGGCACAGGGCTTCAATATCGTCGCACACCGGCAAAAGATCGGCCGAGGGGCGCTCGGCACCCGGAGTCAGGGCGGCAAGCACTAGAGCACGTGCGGCTATACTCTTGCTCAAAGGCAAGCGTGCCACTGTGGTGTCCAGAATATCTTCGGGAGGGAAAATCGCGTAGGTCATCAGGGAGAGATAATATTTTATATATGTAAATTTACAGCCCGGGCAATGTGTTTCAGTGCATCATGAAGCACAGCGCGGGGGGTGCCGATATTGAGTCGGGCGAACCCACGGCCCTGTTCGCCGAACATAGAGCCGTCGTTCAAAGCCACGTGAGCTTCGGAAAGCAGCATATCCATCAGACCGGGTTGGTCAAGATGCAAATCTGTAAAATCGAGCCACACGAGGAAACTTGCCTCGGGGCGCACCATCCGCACGCGGGGTAGCTCTGTAGCAAGGAATTGCTGGGTGAAGTCGATGTTGGCTTCGACGTAAGCAAGCATTTGGTCGAGCCACGCTTCGCCGTGGGTATAGGCAGCTTCGGCTCCGATGGTGCTGATCATCACCGGTGCACTGAATTCGTTGACTTCCATCCAATGATAGAAACCGGCGCGCAGGTCGGGATTTTTGATCACCATCCACGAGCTTACCAAGCCGGGAATATTGAAGGTTTTTGAGGGCGCGCCAAGCATGATACCGCACCGGCTGCAATCGTCAGAAACGTCGATAAACGGGATATGCGGACGGCCACCCAGCATCAGGTCGCCGTGAATCTCGTCGCTCACCGCTGTCACTCCGGCTTCGGCGCAGATACGGCCAACTTCAGCCAAAGTTTCGCGGCTCCACTGAATGCCGATAGGGTTGTGAGGGTTGCACAGGATCATCAGCTTCGGCTTTTTATCGGCTACGACGCGGCGCAATCCTTCGAGATCCATACGATAGGTCGTGCCGTCGAAAATCAGGGGATTTTCAGCCACGATACGTTCGTTACCCTCAATTACCGCGCGGAAGGGGTGATATACCGGGGGCTGGATCACTACTGCATCGCCACGCGAGGTAAAATAGTTGACAGCCAGGGCAATACCCTTGACCACGCCGGGAATAAAAGCGAGATCTTCGCGTGCTACCGACATACCGTGACGGTGGTCGAGCCAGTTGATAATCGAATTCCAATAGGAATCGGGCGCATCGGAATAGCCCAGCACGGGGTGATTAAGGCGTTGATGCAGAGCTTCGGTAATATCGGGACACACGGCAAAATCAAGGTCGGCAATCCAGAGCGGTGTCACATCGTGGCGACCGAACACACGGTCGAGTCCTTCGTATTTTACAGCACAGGTGCCGTGGCGGTCAATCAGGCAATCGAAATTGTATTTACTCATGGCTTCAGAGCTAATTTAAGTGCAAAAATACGAAAGAATTTTGGAAGACTAAAATTTCATATATAAAAAAACGCAACCGCGAGCGAACCAATCCGGGGGTAATTGCGTTTTAATAGTACAAAACGACCAATGCCGGTCGGGATGGAAAGATCGAAATCTTCACGCAAAGGCTGAAAGTGCCATTGACCACCCGAACAAGAGGAACGACATTGAGTATTAAGATATTATCCTCTCTCCCGAAAAGAAAATCGTCGCACCCCGAAGCGCAAGGGGAGCGACGATTTTCTTTATGTGCTACTGTGGTAAAAAACTCCAATTATCTGAGAATTTTCTCAGATGAACCCGCACGACGCACTATATACAAACCGCGAGGGGCATTATCGAGGTCGGCGATAGGGCGACCGTAGAGGTCGGTAACGATCTGGAAATCATCCTGAGCAGATATGGCAATATCGCTTACACCCGAACCCTCGGCATCGAAATTCAGTGTGAAAACGCCCTGGCCCTCGATAAATACACGAACGGGGGTATCGTTCATAGCCACGGTACGAACATCCACCGCCACGTATGCATCCGACTCGGGACAAAGGCTATGGGAAAGTGTTACGGGCTTACCATCGGCGTCGTAAACGCAAGCACTTAACATTCCGGAATCAAAAGCAGAAACAGCCGCCTGGTACACACGGCCACCGTAACGGAACCATTGAAAATCGGACACTCCGGCAGGGGCGGCAACATCGGCAGTGGCTTCGGTTAATGTTTCATTATCAATATAATAATCTTTAGCTACACCGTCGGAAAAGAGCACCACGTTGTGGCGTCCGGCAGGTGACAGCTTCAGGGAGCCTTCGGCCGCTTGAGAGCCGAAGGCATCAGCAAAAGGGTGACAGGAAGCGGCTGTGGCGTTAATGCCGTTGAAGTCAATGACACACATCCCCGGCTCATCGTTGGCCGAAAGGTATATGATAAGATCGCCGAAGCGTCCTGATACTGTCATTGATGCACCCACTTCGGTATCCATAAAGTCATAGAAATCATCGAGATTACCGATTTCTTCGGCATATTCGTCTATGCCCGTCCAGGTATATAGCTTCCAATTGGCAGCGGGTGCTTTAAGCGATCCCAGGAGCACGCCATCAGTAGTCAGGGCGATGTCGCTCAGGTCTTCGGTATCATCGGTATCCATAGCCACGGGAGCTTTGCCGTCCTGCCAGTAATAAAGACGGGGATAGTCAGAACCGTCGAATCCCAGCACATACCATCCGGCGGCGGCACGCAGGGCGCGACGCACCGTGATGCCGTCAAACTCGGCCGACCACGCTGTTTTTTCAGCCTCTGAGAGCTGGTAAGAATCTGACAGGGTGGGAGTAAAGGTCGTTTCGGGGTAATCTATCATATTCCCATCTACGGCGGGTGCGGGGGTGATTTCGGGCAGGTCGTGGCCATCGATACGGTCGGTGGTGATGAAATCGCAACCCATCTCGGCATATTTCTTATAGCCGGCATCGTCGTTTGTGGTCCACACATTCACCTTAAGCCCCTGCTCGTGGAAGCGGCGCACGTCGTCGGCGTTGAAATATGGAGCTTCGAGGTCGGCATCAATTTTCCATTTCGCACACCAGTCGAAATGTTCCGGCCAGCTTTCGCGCCCCAGGAATTGCAGTTCAATTTCAGGATAATGGGTGCGTATGTATTCCAAGCAGGGCTTCATCGAGGTCATAATGATACAATTGGCGCGCATACCCTCCTGATCGATCTGATCAATGAGCAGGGGAATTTTAGAGCAATCGTTGCTATTCATACCGGCGGTCCACTTCAGTTCGATAAGTGCCCCGATACCGGCATTCTTGCATATTTGCAGATACTCCCTCATGGAGCACAGGCGACCGGTGTATGTGGTGCCCAAACGGGTCTGGGTGAGGGTTTCGCTCTGCAGCTCGGCAAGGGTTGAACCGGCCAGGGTCTTGGTGCCGCCGAGACGTTTGGTATCGTCGTCGTGTGAACACACCAGGATGTTGTCTTTGGTAAATTTCACATCGGTTTCCAGATATTTATAACCGAGCTTCACACCGTTTTCAAAAGATTCAACGGAATTTTCCACTCCATAATTGCTGCCACGGTGGCCCACAAGCAGGGGCTGTGCGGCGGCCGTGAGGAGCGTAAGTGCCGAAATAACTAAGGTAAAGATTCGTTTCATGGTAAAGAATTTAGTGCTACGCAAAGGTATATAAAATAATTGAGACGGCGAAATCAGAGGTAATATTTACCAATCAATTGGCCATTTTAGGATATTTTCATATCTATTCGTATTTCTTTAGCAAAATGTTTGCAAGTGTTATGAAATATGTGTACTTTTGCCACCGATAAAGCCGTTAGGCAATCCACAAGAACAAACATAAACAAATTTCCGAATACAATTTCTATGAAGAAACTCTACACTCTCGCTCTGGCTGCCGCAGTAGCAGCAAGTGCTTCGGCTGCCGACTTTGAAATCAAGCAGCTCGCAGGTGCAAAATTGCAGTCAAATCAACCTGTAAAGACCGAAATCACCGCCACCGCCAAGGCTGTGGCTAAGAAGGCACCTATGCGTGCCGCTTCTCGCGCCGCCTCCATCGAAGGCGACTATACCTTCACCCTCGGCGACTACTACTTCCAGGGCGGCCAGGGTCTGTACACCATCGCCGGCACCGTTGAAAAATACGACGCCACCACTCTTATCTTCGACTCTCAGGCATTCCCTACCGAAGTAATCGCTTCCTATAACGAAGCCTCACAGACCGTAACATTCGACGGCTTCAACATCGGCTGGAACAATTTCTCAGACGGCAAACAATACTTTGTAACTTTTGAAGCCGGCGAATGGGTAGAAACCTCCAATGGTCAGGGCAACCTGGTGGCCAAGAGCTTCACAGCAACCTTCGACCCCGCAACCGGATCTATCGCCTTCCCCTCCGACCACTACTTCGCCTGGGCCGCTTACACCGACGAAAGCTGCTCGGAAAGCACATTCTACGGTTTTGCCGACATCTTCGACGTAATCGCAATGACCCAGGGTTCGGCCACCGAAACTCCCGATCTTTCACTCATCGGCGAGGCTTCATTCACCGAAAACCTTATCTACCCCTTGTTCAATGACGGCAAGGAAAACACCAAGGTGTCAAAACACGAAATCTACACCGACGGTCAGGGAACTTACTATGTGATCGAAGCGTTCAGCACCCTATATACTGAAAACGGCTGGCCCGCATCTGAAAGCCCCTATCTGATTCTTGACGCTACAAATCCCGACAATGTGATGCTTCCCCTCACCGAAACCGGTATCGGCAATGGCACATATCCCTACTACCTGTTCGGCCAAGGCTGGTATGTAGATCAAACCGAGGACACATCTGAATGGTCACCCGAGCTCGCCATCAAAAAGACTAAAGACGGCGACAAAGTGACAATCACTTTCCCTGTCCACTCTACCTCTATCATGCTCGCCAACCAGACCAATCCCCAATTCTATTACGGCTCAATATTTGCAAGCACACTCACCTTCACCGAATCTGAAGGTATCAGCGGTGTAGAAGCCGACAGCGACGCCCCCGTGACATACTACAACCTGCAGGGTGTACGCCTCGATCAGCCCACCACCGGTGTCGTTATCCGCGTGCAGGGCAACAATGCCACCAAAATGGTCGTGAAATAATCACAACCCACACGATACTTACGCGAAACGCTGCGCCTCGGTAGGCGCAGCGTTTCGTTGTTTTCTGACACCTCCTTGCGCATAGTAGCCGCAACCAGTGAAAAGCAGTTCACCACATTTTAAAAGAAGAAATTTTGAACGACAAAAGAGACAATCTTCACAAAATACACTTTTCGCCAAAATAAATTTGCAAAAATAAATTATTACGCTTATCTTTGCGAAAACAAAACGTTATCACATCCCAATCCCAAAATCCCCTAAAACATTATGCACATTTCCAGTTCAAATTACAGCTTAAGCCGGGTGACAAGCCATAATGCCAAGTTCACATATATGGTATTGTGATACGAAATATGATGTATCAGAGAAGCATCAATGCTGATACGATAGTCATATTATTTTATTAGATCCTTTCGGTAATATTCAAATTAAGTATCATAAGAAATAGCTATGTATCTTAAAGAATTTGTACTAATATTTTTATTCTCAATCTTTAATGTAGAGTTAGCTTACCCGAGCACTATAACCGAAAAGGAATCTAAAGAGGATAGTATAGGGGGAACGTTCACATTATGGAGAATGCCCGAGTATTGTTCTACCCCGGAAGAGTTATCTGAGTTTGTAGATTATACGCTGCTAAAGACTCAAGAGCTTATTTCATTCTATGATAAAGGAATGGTTGACTCGAAAGGTCGAAATGAAATTGGTTATGTGACAGGCATCTCATTAGGTGGTTACATGGGAAGCGGACTTGTTGAATTTTTGCCAAAATATAGGTGGTTAGTGCTCTTTCTTGGGTATATTGCAGGTTATGATTTTAGCTATACTCGTGCCCCGGATCCTACACAATTTCAAAGTATTTCCAACATACGAGAAATGTTAGATTATTATCGTACACATCCTGTTAGCAAAAAAGAATTATATCTCTATTATTGCCTATATGCGACAAGCGTCTTTTGTGAAGTTGCTCAATGGGCACCAAGTATATATAATAATTTGGATGGCTTTGAATGTGGGTTACTTAATAAAGAAAAGCTCGAAAAATATCCCGAAAGTTTGCCGGTTGCGTTAGAGAATATCAACCAAGCCGGCTTGGAGATCAGCCGTGCTCTATTTAATATCCTCAATAAAAAGACAATCAGCGAATTGGAAAAAGAGAACACAAACTAAATCAAAGCTGATGAAATGAGTTACGTTAAGAATATTTGCATAATCGCAGGACTGTTGTGTAGCACGCAAGTGTGCAACGCTGAGGTTGCGGAAAGTCAGGCCGAAAGGGTATGCTGTATTGATTGGAATCTAAAGCCGAACAATACGTTGTATGCCGACACTTCGTATAGTAATATTCATGATTTTTCATACGCTGTAGATTTCACCTTTAAAACTCTAAGTAAATTATTTGAAGATATTGCCAAAGAAGGACTTGATATTGTTTACCCTGACTGTGTTGAAATCGTAGTAGATCCCTGGCACAAAGGATCTGACTACACATGCTTACGATTTACACCCCAGTATTCTAATCTGATTGAGTTTTTGGGTCACGTAGCAGGAATTGAGGTGCAGGATTTCTATCACGGATATGGGACATACACGCCCGTCGAAACCTTTGAAGGTCTCAGAGAGTTATTGAATTACTACGCCACACATGATGTAATTGGATATCAGCTTTATATCTACTGGAACATTTATCAGGGAACGCGTGCTGTGTTTGACGCACTCGCCCAAATAGATATGTATGACTATTACGGTATTGATGTAGCAGACTCATATTCCAAAGGACAAATTGTTGACGAGGGCATTTATAGTTGCATATCTTTTCGTAAAATATCTGATGGTGGAAATGAGATCTCAAAAGCTCTTTTCAATATTCTGAATAAGAAGAGAATTGAAGACGATGATGAGCTTAAACGCCTTGGTATATGGTAATTGTTAGTTAAACAATGAATAGATACAAATGAGATCATTGCCTTCTGTCATACTGTTTGTGTTCTGCTTCGTTTTTGGAGTAGTTACTATTCTATTTTTATTGTTTTGCGGGCGTGTAGAATGTTATATTGATATGTCGCACCTATCAAAAGCAGAAGTCAATTGGGTAAAGTGTTATAATATGGGCGATAGAGTGCTGTTTCGCTCAAATTTAAATAATGTAGATACACTTTTGGTAGAGAGTGTATTTGTAGATAATACATTGAATCCTTTTTATTTCTACACTTTTGATCGTGGGGGAAATGGGCTTTTCAATGCCACGTGTGGGTATACATATTGTGTTAATAAAGGTACAGACGGCGCAAGTAAGAGTATGCTTGACGGATATTTCTCATTAAAAAAATTCGCCGGTTCTAATAAATGTGCCTATTATCTAACTCTTGATAATATGACTTTTGATGGTGTTGTGGAAAGGCAATACTACGCCAATAAATTTTATAAAGGTGGAATACGCGAGATTAAAGAAAAAGTGTGTACTATAAACTCCCACGTTATTTCCAATTGCCTCGTTATAGACAAAACTAACTGCGAATATATCGGCCCACAGAATATGGCTGAAAAAGTGACTGAATTTATAATCAGCAAAGAGTATGGATTAATATATTATTCACTATCAAGTGGCGAGAACTTCGTCAATGAATTATTACTTGAACCCTCAAATAATAACACGTATACTTTTAACCGATGAATGCCAAACTAAAAAAACTATACATAGTCTTTGCTTTCGTAGGATGTGTATTGATTTCCGCATGCCATAATAATAAGACTGCCCCAAGTAAAACTGATTGTGGGAACATAGATTCACTTTCGAGTTACGCAACGTCCGATGTCTTATCAGAAGATGCGGTTATAAACTCACAAACCAATGATACTATCCGGTTTATCAATATTCTGGAATCGAGTAGCTATCCATTTTCTGATAACGAAGATGATTATGACAAATATCATCTTCTATATATGGGGGAAGATACTACGGTTGATAGCATGGTTATATTATCAGATGTAAGAAAATACAACCATCTCACAAAAAAAGAAGCTCTAACAATTATAAATTACGCTACGAATAGCATAAATGAAGATGCAGCTGCAACAATATTTGGTGCTACAGGAGACGTTTTTGTAAATGATCAACAATTTTTTAATTTGATGGTTCATATTGCTAAGGAGATACCAGATACTTTAAAAATTGAAATAAATAGCTTTTTAATGGCCGGTCTGGTAGAATATGGTCTTGGCTTGACAGATGCAGAAGTTATAGATATTAGCGACGATGAACTTTGTGAAATGTATGCAGATAAAATTTCGCATCTCGATTCAATAATTAGTCTTCGCAATAGTTGGGCAGAAGCGGTGAAAGAGCATCCGGTAAGATTTGGTGCTTCGGAATGATATGCTTAAGGAATATTCAATTTTAAAAAGCTACGGTCGCGTCGGCTTTCCTTTGATTGAGCAGGGAGGCACGGCCTCGCGCTTATGGAATGCGGACGGGGTGAGACCGACTTGCTGACGGCTTGGATGGGGCTATTTGTGAAATCGCGATTTTTTTTGTAACTTTGTAGCTGATTTACTTTTAGCTTAAACCAATGTTTAAATATATCACCTCTCTCTTTCTTTTTCTTGCAGCTTCGTTTATCGGTCGCGCCGAGACTTTAACGGTTGCGCCGGGACAGCTGTCGGAGCTTATCAAAAACGCCGCCACAGTGACTGAGCTTACACTCGCAGGGGAAATAAACGCGGCTGATTTACAGTATATTGACACGGAATTAACCGCTCTGAACACTCTGGATCTTTCCGATGTACGTATCGTGGCTTCGCAGGGCAAACGAATTGGTATTGCCACTAATTTCAATGATAAAACCATACCTGAAAACACCTTTGCGGGTGCCCGATTCACTTCTGTGATTCTGCCGTCTGAGGCCGGATTGAAGATAGGTGCCGGTGCTTTTGCAGGCAGTCGGCTCACCTCAATCGCGATTCCGGCTACTGTGGCTGCTGTGGCCGAGGGCGCTTTTACGGGTTGCACCGCGCTTAAATCGGCCAGCATAGGAGCTTCAGAGTTAGGAGCCGCTGCATTCAGTGGTTGTACGGCGCTTCAAAGCGTTGCTATAAGCGGCGCAACGACACTGCCTGAACGTGTGTTTATGGGCTGTACGGCGTTGACCAAAATTAACGGTGCTGACCGTATGACGGCGATAGGCGCTCGGGCTTTTTCGGGTTGTAAGTCGCTGAAAAATATAGCTTTTGGCAAGGCGTTGATGAGCATAGGCGAGGCAGCTTTCGAGGGCTCCGGGCTGCTGTCGGCCGACCTGTCGGAGGCACGTAGCCTGGAAAGCGTGGGTGCGTGGGCATTTGCCAATATGGATGCTCTGGAGACCCTGGATCTGGGTGGTATCAGCTCTATGGGTGAAGGTGTGGCATTTAAATGCCCGTCGCTTACCGAACTCACTGTGAGAAATATAGCGCGCATTCCCGCTTATGCATACGCCAAGGACGACGCTTTGGATTCTATCGGTATCCTGCCCGAAAGCGTCACTGAAATAGGTGCCTACGCCCTGAGCGATATGACGTCCATATCGGAATTTACCATTCCTGCCGGGGTGGAATATATTGGCGAACACGCCATGCAGCGCATGACCTCGCTGAGCCAGATACGTGTTTTGGCAAGTGATGTCCCTGCTTTAGGCGACGATGTATGGGCCGGGGTAGATCAGCCGAATGTGCGCGTATTTGTACCCGACCAAGCCGTGTCGCTGTATCAAGCCACTCCACAGTGGCAGGATTTTCAAGTCAACGGTTTCAGCTCTGTGAGCGATGTTATAGCCGACGGCGATCGGATAGCCGGCCTGCGCGCCCGCTTCGTGGGCAACGAATTGCAGGTGAGCATTGACGGCGTGGAAATCGAAACCTTGGCTATATACACAGTGGGCGGCACACTGCTCGTATATCTCGAACCCTCTGACGGGTTTGCTTCCATCGATACCTCTGACTTCTCTGATAATCTGTATATCGTATCAGCCACCCTTGCCGACGGCCGCGGTGCCTCGGCCAAGGTTATGCGTCAATAAATTACTGTACCACAGCATTATGGGTAAGAATAAGTTAAAGAAATTTGCCGAGATGTCCACTCTGGATATGGTATTCCAATATCCTTACGGGCGTCTGGCTGCCGAGGGGTTTGATTCGTTTCCGCTCCGTGGCCGATGGTCTGAATTTTTCGGAAACGACAATCCTATAGTGCTCGAATTGGGTTGCGGCAAGGGCGAATACACCGTAGGATTGGCCCGGCTATTTCCAGACAAAAATTTCATAGGCATCGACATCAAGGGGGCACGAATGCACTCCGGCGCCACCGATGCCGCCCGCAACGGCCTGAAGAACGTGGCGTTTATCCGCACCCAGATTGAACTGCTCGAAAGCTTCTTCGCCCCCGGTGAAGTGTCGGAATTATGGATCACCTTCCCCGACCCCCAGATGAAGAAAGCCTCGAAACGTCTCACCGGTACCCGTATGCTCGACCTCTACCGCAAGGTGTTGCGTCCCGGCGGCATCGTGCGTCTGAAAACCGACAGCCCATTCCTCTATACATATACACGCGCGATGGCTCAGCTCAACGGGCTGCCCTGCGAGGTGGATACCGACGACCTCTATCATTCCGACCTTGTCGACCCCATCCTGAGCATCCGCACTCATTACGAGACACAATGGCTGGCACGCGGCCTCACCATCAAATATCTGGCATTCGCATTGCCCGACACCGTAGCGCTGCAAGAACCCGAAGACGACTTCGAACGCGACACCTACCGCTCATATTCCCGTGGCACACTGGAATGTATGAACCTCACCGACGATATTGTTGACTCAAAAGAATAACCCCAAATATTGACACAATGACAGCACTTTACCCTGCATTGATCACCGAAGCACTAAGCACTGTGCGATATCCCGGATCCGGAAAAAATATTGTAGAACTCGGAATGGTGGAAGACGACCTGCGCATCGACGGCCGCAACGTGTCATTCTCGCTCATTTTCTCCAAACCCACCGATCCCTTTATCCGTTCGCTGGTCAAGAGTGCCGAGACAGCCATCCATACCTTTGCAGCCGAGGATGCTGTCGTAACCATAAATGTCAAGACTACCGCACCGGCAGCCCCGGTCGAAACCCCTCCCGCACTGCCCGGGGTGAAAAATATTATCGCCGTTTCGTCGGGCAAAGGTGGCGTGGGCAAAAGTACCGTCGCCGCCAATTTAGCGGTATCGCTCGCAGCCGAGGGGTATTCAGTAGGACTCCTCGATGCCGATATTTTCGGCCCGTCGGTGCCCAAGATGTTCGATATAGAATCTGAACAGCTTTATATGCACGAGGTAGACGGTCGCAACCTCATTATACCCGTGGAACGCCATGGCGTGAAACTCCTCTCGATCGGCCTGGTGATCGACCCCGACAAAGCCGCTGTGTGGCGCGGCTCCATGGCTTCTAATGCCTTGAAGCAACTAATTGAGCAGGCCGATTGGGGCACCCTGGATTATTTCCTGATCGACATGCCTCCCGGTACATCTGACATCCACCTCACCCTCGTACAATCCCTGGGAATCACCGGCGCTATTGTTGTGACCACTCCCCAGCAGGTAGCTCTGGCCGATGCACGCAAGGGTATCTCAATGTTCCGCGACCCCAAAATCAATGTACCGGTATTGGGTATAGTGGACAATATGGCGTGGTTCACCCCTGAAAAACACCCCGATGAACGGTACTTCATCTTCGGCAACGACCAAAATGTGGATCATCTGGCTAAGGAATACGATGTGCCTGTGCTTGCGCGTATTCCTCTGGTGGCCACGGTGGGCGACCATAACGATGCCGGATCGCCCATAGCCCTGGACGGCGCCAGCCTCACCGGTGGAGCCTTCCGTCATCTCGCCCGCGAGGTGATAGATGCCGTTGACCAGCGCAATCAGGATCTTCCCCCCACGATACGTGTGGACGTAAGCAAAAAGTAATGGCCAGAATACTTATAATCAACGGTCCGAACCTCAACCTCTTAGGTCTGCGCCAGCCGGAAATCTACGGCTTCGCCACCCTCGAGAGCATTATAGAAAGCCTGCGCAGTGAATTTCCGCAACACACCATCGACCATTTTCAGAGCAACCACGAGGGTGCGCTAATCGATGCCATCCAGCAGGCCGGATACGGCTCTGAACCATACACCGGAATTGTGCTCAATGCCGGTGGTTATACCCACACCTCGGTAGCCATTGCCGATGCCGTGGCAGCCATTGCGGTGCCCGTAATCGAAGTGCACCTTAGCAACATCTACGCCCGCGAGACCTTCAGGCACACATCTTTCCTCAGTCCCGTATGCCGCGGCACTATCTCAGGCCTCGGGGCCGCCGTTTACGCCCTGGCAATCAAGGCGCTGGAAAGTTTGTAACAATCCACGCAAACAACCCGGCGCGGATTGGCCATCCGGCGCGAGTTCCGACACCGCGGAGCGACGTCGCTCCCGGTGCCATCCGGCGCACGAACTGTGTACCGATATAAAATTCTT
>CAZHDH010000039.1:0-23227 GCA_964531245.1 uncultured Bacteroides sp.
AACCTAACCACGCCGATGATACTGCGAAAGTGGAAAAGTAGGTAACCGCCCCCTCCGCCCCGACCTCACCAGGCCGGGGCTTTTTTTATGCCCACATCTCTCACCCAAATACCCCCCAGATAGCTATAACATACCCGCGCTGGCTGACACCGGGGATGATGCCGCTCCGCGGTGTCAGGCGTGCGCCGGAAGGATACAGCGCGAATCCCATCCGGCTCGAATCCTACACCGCTAGAACGCAGAGCGGCGTGGCCTCCAGTCTATCCGGCAATACACTTCATTACATCGTGTTGATAACTAACGATTGTACGTCCTCACGGCTCGTGCGATCACTTCTGGACGAGTTTCACCGTCTAGTGGATTGACGCCGCTCCGCTGTGTCAGACGCGCGCCGAAGGGAACAGCTCGAATAGACAGCTGGCATGTGACCGAACGAGTCCTACAATTCACTGTTATTCCTTTAATTTCTCCATACTGCAGTCAATGACACGTAGGAGCGGGGGGCCTCCGGTGCTTCCGCGGTGCTACTTCATAATGTGAATCATCTGATGATAGTGCAAATATTTCTGTGGCAGCGGATTCCTACTTGCATTTTCATATCTGAGTGGGTGCAGATTTTTTTATATTTTGTATTTTATTATCAGGTGTTTTTAGTGTCGCGATTTTTTTGTAACTTTGCTTTGTGATTCACAAAGAGTCACTTAGTATGTTATCAGGAAACTTTATTTCTTTACGTTCTAATCCCATTGTTAGAAATTGGGGTTATCTTGAAAGCTGGAAAAGCACAGCTCCGTTACGGTTTATTTAAGGCATTGTATGATTGATGCCTGAGATACATTTACCGTAAATTTTTCATCAATTATTTTTTATTTTTTATGAACGATCTTCGATTGCTCAAAGGATTGCTGTGCGCAGTCACTTTGAGTGTAGGGTCCTGTGCTTTTGCCCAACGGGTGATAAGTCTTGATGAGATTTTTGCCTCGGCAGAAAAATCAAGTGCGCAGCTTAAACCTTCATTTTCGGCCGAAACCGAAAGTGCCCTTGACATTGAAGTTGCGCGCGCCCAGCGCCTTCCTGAAGTTAGTGCTACCATGTCTGTAAGTTTTATTGGTGATGGATTCATTACCAAACGTAATTTTTCGGGATATGAAAAGGCACCTATTCCGCACCTTGGTACCGGGTTAGAAATCACCATTTCCCAGCCCATTTATACCGGCGGCGCTATCACGAGTTCGATTAATCTTGCTGAATTGAAGTCTACGGCGGCGCGTTTTGCTACAGACCTTAAGCGTGATAATATTCGTTTTGAGCTTACCGGGTATTATCTTGATCTTTACAAGTGTTTCAATCTACAGAGTGTCGTAGCCAGTAACATTGAATCTGCAAAGAAACTCCTTGATGACATGAAGGCGCGTTATGAACAAGGCACAGTTTTACTTAACGATATTACCCGCTATGAGCTGCTGTTGTCAAATCTCGAACTTCAGCAAGTAAAGCTTAGTAATACTATTGCCATCTTAAATAATAATCTTGTGACTTTAGCCGGGTTGGGTGATTCTGTGGATATCATTCCAGATACAACGATTCTTGCACAGTCGCTCCCGGTGCATGGTGAAGGATGGTGGCAGAGCGAGGCTGAATCTAAGGCACCTGCTTTGCAGCTTGCACGCAACGGTGTAGAAATGAGCCGTAAAGCAGAGGCGCTTGTTAAATCAGATCGCCTTCCCAAAGTAGGCATTAATGCCGGGTGGACAATGGATGGTCCGATCCTTGTAGAGATACCTCCTATAAATCGTAATCTGAGTTACTGGTATGTGGGTGTAGGTGTTAGTTATAATATCTCGTCGCTTTACAAGAATAATAGAAGTGTAGCGAAATCAAATGTCGCTACACAAAAGGCTGTTTACGATCTTGATGCAACATACGATAAGATTAATACAGCAGTGCGGGCAGATTATATTCGTTATATGGAATCATACGAAGATCTGAAAACACAGCAAAAGAGTGTTGAGCTTGCCGAGCGGAATTACAATACTGTCGAAACCCGTTACAGTGAGGGAATGGCGCTCATCACCGATATGCTTGATGCGGCCGACTCGCGTCTGAATGCGCAGCAGCAGCTTGTGAACGCGCGAATAAACATCATTTACTATTATTACAAACTCTTATTTACCTCCGGAAAGATATGAATCACCGTACTAAAAAGATACTCTCATATATTCTTACGCTTGCAGTGGTGGCTGTGGCCGCTGTATGGGTTGCGAGCCGTTTTATACATACCGGTAATGTAGAATTTACCGACAATGCACAGGTGCGCCAGCAAATTGTGCCGGTACATACCCGTGTGCAGGGTTATATCAAGGAAATCCGATTTCAGGAATATCAACCTGTGAAGAAGGGCGATACACTCGTGATTATTGACGATGCCGATATGAAGCTAAACGTTGTGCGAGCGCGTGCTGATTATCAGAACGCGCTTGCCGGGCGCGATGTGGCCGATGTAAGTGTTTCATCGGCTGCCGCCAATGTAGCCGTTAGCGAAGCATCCATCGCCGAGGCAAAGGTGCTGATGGAGATGGCGGCCGTAGATCTTGACCGATATGAAAAACTCCTTGCACGCGACGCAGTGACACGCCAGCAATACGACGGAGCGCGCACAGATTATGAAGCTAAGAAGGCGCGTTACGAGATGCTCTCACGGCAGCGAAATGCAACATCTTCTGTTGTGGATGTAAACAAAAAGCGCATATCCCAATCAGATGCATCCATCGAGCTGGCCAAGGCCCTGCTTGAGACAGCCGAGTTAAATCTTAGCTACACAGTGATTGTGGCTCCATGCGACGGATATACCTCGCGAAAGGAAATTCAGGAGGGGCAGCTCGTGCAGCCCGGTCAGGTGTTGCTTGATATAGTAGATTCAGGCGATGTGTGGATAACCGCCAATTATAAAGAGACACAATTGCAGCATATAGAACCCGGAAGTAAGGTGGAAATCAAAGTGGATGCTATCCCGGGCGTGAAATTTACCGGAGAAGTGAAATCTATTTCCACTGCCACGGGGGCGTCGCTTTCGCTGCTCCCACAGGATAATTCGGCAGGCAATTTTGTAAAGGTGCGTCAGCGCATACCGGTACGTATAGAGTTTAGTGCGGATAACAAAGCCGATGAGATGTCTAAACTCCGTGCCGGTATGAATGCGGAATGTTGCGTAAAGTATTGATATGGCAGATTGGCATGCACCACAAGGGCCGTTTGATATTCCGGACGTTCCCGACTTCATTCCGCGCCGGTTGAAGCCCTATCTATTCATCTTTTTTGTGCTGATTGTTCAGTTTTCGGGTGGATTGTATCTGGCAGCCGCATCTGATATGGTGGGCACTACGGCATTAATGCAAGAGGATATTCTGATGGCAGGCTATGCGTCGCTGATAGGCTTGGCCATAAATTTTGCAGTGATGTTCCGAATAAAGTTCAGATTCTCGACTCGCACGCAATTGCTTGTGTCGGGAGCTGTACTGATCGCGGCAAACCTGATATGCGCCCAAACTACATCGGTGCCGCTGCTTGTGGTCACCTGCTTTGTGGCAGGGTGGTTCAGAATGCAAGCAACCTTAGCGTGTAATTCCACCATACAGCTATGGCTTACACCCGTGCGCGATATGGCGATATTTTTCTGTTACGTGTACATTATTGTCGACAGTGTGATTCAACTGAGCGGAATAGCCACGATCTATACAGCATTTCATTGGCAATGGGAATATATGCATTGGATAATGGTGGGGCTGCTTGCTTTAATGATGATAACGGTGATGATAACGGTGAGACCCGTCCGTGGCCCGATGTTTATCCCATTATTGGGTATTGATTGGATCGGGGGCTTTCTTTGGGCAGGTTTTATGATGTGTTTCACATTTATATGCGTCTATGGTAATTATTTTGATTGGTGGGATGCCGTAGAAATCCGACAGGCGGCTATACTCGGCGTGGCTTGTGTAGCATTAAATCTATGGCGAGCTACCTTCCTTCACCATCCTTACATTTCGTTTCAGGCTATGAAAAATCGCAATGTAGTGCGCGCCACCGTTATATACCTTGTGTTTTTCACCTTGATCGCTACCGAGCACGTATTCGAACATTCATACGCCGCCAATATTCTTGGCTTCGATGAAACCAATCTGATTGATCTCAACTGGTATGTCTTTGCCGGCATAGTGGTAGGATGCGCATTTACATATTATACCTTTGCACTCAGAAAATGGCGATATAAGACTATGACGGCCATAGCGTTTGCCGTGGCAATAATCTATCTGGCTTATTTTTATTTTCTCATAGATTACGGTGTGGAAAAGGAGATGCTCTTTATACCACTATTTGCACGAGGACTGGCTGCTGTGATTATATCAATAGTATTCCTCACTTCCATAGTGCAGAGTGGCTTGCCGTTCACGGTGTTTCCGCAAGCATTGACCATCAACGGCTTTACAGGTGCGGTGATGGGAGCAGTGTTGGGCCCGGCTATTATCGGAGAAGCTCTGAAGCATGTCATGGCCCGGAATGCAGCATTTTTGAGTTCAGAGATAGTGGATTTTAAGCCAGGGCTTGATCCCCACGCGCTCCCGCAAGTGTACGGAATTGTGCAGCAACATGCACTTGTCGTGTCAATGAAAGAAATTTACGGCTGGCTTCTAATCGCAGCATTGCTGGCATTGCTTGTGATAATTGTAAGCTACGGCAATGTGCGTCCGTGGGCGATATTTCCCAAATGGCGCAAAATACGGAAGCTGCTAAGTCGGCAGGCAGCTATCGCGACAGATTAAGGCATATTAATATGTAAAAAAATAGTGATGAAACCGGAAACGGTCGCATCACTATTTTTTATTGCCTCTTTATAGTTTAGTAGGGAGCGGAGACGTAGTTTGCGATGTCCACCAGACGGATGTTGAACACCAGGTTGGAGTAAGGCTTGATGGAGGATGAATAGTTTGTGCCATAGCCTACACCGTAGGGCACAACGACCTCGGCGGTGTCGCCTACTCGCATATCTTCCATTGCAATGCTCCAGCCCTGAATTACCTGATTGCAGGCAAACTGAGCTACGCCCGCAACGCCGTCGGTGGTTACGAGGGTAGATGAATCAAAAGCCTCGCCTTTGATATCGTAGCCTATATAACGCACATTAACGGTGGATGTGTAAAGGGGAGTGAGATTTCCGGCAGTCTCCAGACGATCGTTGAAATAGTGGATGAGCACGAAAGCCTCGGGATTCCAAATCGGAATCAGAGTGCGGTAATAAGGCGAACCATCGGGATTCTTGCGGCTCTGAATCTGCTGGAGCCATTGGTCGTTTTCAGCGCGCCAATCGTCATAATCCGACAGCTTGATATCGTTATCATCGTGGTTACACGATGAAAAGGCTGCAGCCACCAGAATGGCCATTGAAGCAGTAAAAAAAAGTTTTTTCATCTGAGCCGTGGTGGTTAGAAAGTGAATTTGGGCGCCTGTGAAGCCTGAGGATCGGCCTTGAACTGAGGCTTGACACCGAAACCGCTGATGGATGCAACGATAGAAGCAGGGAAGCGACGCACAGTCACGTTATAATCCTTGACAACATCGGTGTAGCGTCCGCGTTCCGTAGCGATGCGGTTTTCAGTGCCTTCGAGCTGTGTCTGCAGGTCTGAGAACTGAGAGTCGGCTTTAAGATCGGGATAAGCTTCACGGACAGCGTTCACATATATGCTGAGTGCGCGGCCGAGGCTTTGCTGAGCGGCGTTGTATTGGTCGAGCGATTGTTCTGTGGCGTTGGCGTTGGTTGCTGATTGCTGCAATTCGTTGGCAGCGTTATAAGCATCCGAGAGGCCTGCGCGTGCGCGGGTTACATTTTCGTATGTTTCGCTTTCGTGCTTGGCATAACCCTTGACGGTTTCGACCAGCGAGGGAATGAGATCCATGCGGCGCTGATACTGCACTTCGACCTTGGCCCACTGGTTTTCGACATTTTCGTCGATGGTCACAAGATTATTGCGCACCGATACATACCAGCCGATAAGTAAAACCACTACAGCGATAATTGCGCCAATGACAATGAATTTCTTTGATTTCATAATCGATAAAGTTAGGGGAGAGATGCCGACCGGCATGAGAGCCGGTCGACTTCAAAAAATCAGTTTAATTTACGCAGCAGTGCGTTGAGCGACACCTGATCGTGGATGATCTTGTGAAGGTCGGCGATCTTTACGCGTTCCTGCTCCATAGAGTCGCGGTGACGCAGGGTAACAGTGCCGTCTTCGAGCGACTGGTGGTCGACAGTGATACAGAACGGAGTGCCGATAGCATCCTGACGGCGGTAGCGCTTGCCGATCGAGTCTTTTTCGTCGTATCGTGTAGCGAAGTCAAATTTGAGGTCGTTAACAATATCGCGGGCGAGCTCAGGCAGGCCATCCTTGCGCACCAGGGGCATAACGGCACATTTTACGGGAGCGAGGGCAGCGGGCAGGTGGAGCACCACGCGGGAGTCGCCGCCTTCAAGCTGCTGTTCCTCGTATGACGAAGCGAACACGCTCAGGAACATACGGTCTACGCCGATCGAAGTTTCGATAACATAGGGGGTATAGTTGGCGTTGAGTTCGGGATCGAAATACTGAATCTTCTTGCCGGAGTATTTTTCGTGCTGGCTGAGGTCGAAATCGGTGCGGCTGTGGATGCCTTCCACTTCCTTGAAGCCGAAAGGCATGAGGAATTCGATATCTGTAGCGGCGTTGGCATAGTGAGCCAGTTTGTCGTGGTCGTGGTAGCGGTATTTTTCCTCGCCCAGACCCAGGGCCTTGTGCCAGCGCATACGCCATTCCTTCCAGTATGCAAACCATTTCATTTCGTCGCCGGGGCGTACGAAGAATTGCATTTCCATCTGTTCAAACTCGCGCATACGGAAGATGAACTGTCGGGCCACAATCTCGTTGCGGAACGCCTTACCGATCTGAGCGATACCGAAGGGGATGCGCATACGGCCCGTTTTCTGCACGTTGAGGTAATTGACGAAAATACCCTGAGCGGTTTCGGGACGCAGATATACGTTCATAGCACCGTCGGCAGTAGAGCCCATTTCAGTGCGGAACATAAGGTTAAACTGGCGCACGTCGGTCCAATTCTTGGTGCCTGAGATGGGATCCACGATTTCCTCATCGATGATGATTTGGCGGAGCTCGTTGAGGTCGTTGTCGTTCATAGCCTTAGCGAAACGATCGTGCACAGCGTTGCGGCGAGCAACGAGGTCGGCTACACGGGCGTTAGTGGAGCAGAACATTTCGCGGTCGAAAGAGTCGCCGAAACGTTTAGCTGCTTTGTCAACTTCCTTATTGATTTTATCGTCAAACTTAGCAAGGTGGTCTTCGATGAGCACGTCAGCGCGATAACGCTTTTTAGAGTCGCGGTTGTCGATCAGGGGATCATTGAACGCATCCACATGGCCCGAAGCCTTCCAGATAGTGGGGTGCATGAAGATAGCAGAATCGATACCCACGATATTTTCGTGGAGGAGAGTCATAGCCTCCCACCAGTAACGTTTGATATTATTTTTGAGTTCTACGCCATTCTGGCCGTAGTCGTACACGGCAGAAAGGCCGTCGTAGATTTCGCTTGATTGGAAGACAAAACCGTACTCCTTAGCGTGGGCTACGATTTTCTTGAAGACATCTTCTTGTTGAGCCATTGTATTATATGGTTTGCGTGATTATTGATTTCATTATTATAATGTGAAACGGCTGTAAACCATTCAATCTGCAAAATTACAAATAACTCGGCAATAATCCAAACATAGCGTGGCGCGCCGTTGAAAAAAACACCTTTTAACTATTGTATCTTGGGTAATATCGTTTTTATATCTATCTTTGCAGAAATTATCTGAAAACTCTATCTTATCAAATGTCGCCACAAGCGACTCACATTTTTTACCATGAACTTTAAAAATATTGCAGCCACACTCGCGCTGGTCATTGCAGCTCAAAGCGCTGTAGCCGAGGCACCCAAGCGAGAGTTCCGCTCTGTCTGGATGGCAGCTATGGGTATCGACTGGCCCCTTACACGCGGTACCACCGCCAAGAGTCAGGAAGCAGCCAAACAGGAGCTTATTACCTATCTTGACAATTATAAACAGCATAACTTCAACGGTGTATGTATCCACATGCGCCCTATGGCCGATGCATTGTATAAATCGAGCCTTGAGCCTTGGAGTGTGTCCGTATCCGGCACGCGTGGCGTGGATCCCGGCTGGGACCCCCTGGCTTTCGCCGTGGAGGAATGCCACAAACGCGGCCTGGAATGTTATGCCTGGATCAATCCATTCCGTATTGATAACAACGACCTGACCCACAACACACCCTTCGATAAGGAATGGCGTGAAAAGGGCTGGACGATGTATGAAAACAAATGGACAGTGTTCAATCCCGCCGTGCCTGAAGCGCGTAAACACTGTATGGACGTTATGGAAGAGATCTGGACCAACTACCAGATCGACGGTATGCTTTTTGACGACTACTTCTATCCCGGCAACGGCATGAGCAAAGGCACAGCAGCAGCCGACTATGAACATTACAAGGCATCCGGCACCACTATGTCTATTGAAGACTGGCGTCGTAATAATGTAAATACATTTGTAAAAGAACTTTACGACCGCATCCAGGCACAGCGTCCGGATATGCGTTTCGGTATCGGTCCGGCCGGTGTGGGCGGTGCATCCGCAGCCAAATATGGGTTGCCCAAACCCAATGTTAAGAGCGGCGACTGGATGTATAACGATATTTTCTGTGATCCGTTAGCGTGGCTTAACGATGGCTCTATCGACTTTATAGCCCCTCAGATCTATTGGTCAACCACCAACGGCAGCGCCCCCTTCGGTCCCTTGTGCGAATGGTGGACAATGGTGGCCAATCACTTCGGCCGCCACAACTATATCTCGATGGCATCCTACCAGGTGGACAATTTCGGTGGCAATAACGAAACCGGTTGGAGCGAGTTTGCCAAGCAGATCGACCTCTGCCGTGACGAACCCGCCTTCAATGCCCCCGGTCAGATATATTACAGCGCCAAATATTTCGACGGTCCCACCCGCAAGGGCCTGGGTCAGTATCTGGAAGAAAATTCATATACAGCTCCCGCACTTGTTCCGATCGTTGACTGGAAAGATCGTGTGAATTATGCAGCACCGGCCAATTTGAAATATAGCGATAGCCAGCTCACTTGGGATGCAACCAAGGTAGAAGGCCGTGCTATTATGCGTTATACCGTGTATGCAGTGCCCCTGAGTGTCCGCCCCGATCAGGCTACATCTTTTGACGGCGACGGCATTGATGGACAGTTCCTGCTCGGTGTGACCTACGATCCCTCGTACACCATACCCGACAATATGCGCGAAGGCTACTGGTATGCCACCTGTGCCTACGACGGCTATGGCTATGAATCTGAACCGGCCGTCGTGAATTACGAAGGCAAATTCTCTCAGACTCCCGAACCCACCGCTCCTGCAGATGGCGCAACTGTGGCCTGGGATACCAAATTTAGCTGGGTGGGTGCATCAAATGCTACCTTCCGCATCCAGATTGCTTCTGACGGTGCTTTCCGCCACATAGCTTTTGAACAATCCGACCTTACCAAGCCCGAAGTGACCGTAGACCTCGGTTCGCTCGAAGAATCCGCAACCTACTATTGGCGCGTATTCGCTTCCGAGCCCGAATGTCTCACTTCAATGTCGGATGCGTTCACATTCGTTACCCCTGCGCGTCCTACCGCGGCTGCCGTAACACTTCAGTCGCCCGCCGACGGGGTTACAATCTCAACTCCCGAAATCAAATTCCAGTGGACCCCCGTAGCATCGGTGGATACCTACACTCTGGAGATTGCTGCAGGCGACGATTTCGAAGCTCCCGTATTCACACGCACCGTGGATGCATCGCTCGCTTCCATCACCATCCCCACAGCATCGCTCCCCGTAGGCAAATATTCGTGGCGCGTGGTGGCAGCCGGATCGCGTGTACATCCCTCGACCTCGGCGGTGGCTAATTTCGAGGTAAACGAGCTGGCATTCGGTTCTTACGAACCCGATTATCAGATAGCCGTGGACGGCCAGACCTACGCCGACTTTGACGGGCTGACCATCCGCAACCTCTGGACTCGCACCACCGGCAACGACCGTATGGAATTTGAAGCCGACGGCGCACTCAACCGCACTATGGTGGCTGTTCCCGGCCGTATCTATATCAGCGGTCGCGACGAAGCCTCGGCAAGCTCCCGCACCTATCTGCGCGAATATAATGCCGCCACCGGTGAACACATGCGCGACATTCCCCTTTCCGATGAGGCATCGGTGGGTTATCTGCCCTGTAACGGTGTGATCAAAGACTCGCAGAATAACATCTGCATCCATAATATGAGCCTTAACACCGCCGAGACCCCCATCGTAATCCACGAGGTGAACACCGCTACCGGTCAGGTAACCGAAATTGCCCGCCTCACCACTCCCGAAGCCGACAAAGGCCGTGTGGATCATGTAGCTATCAGCGGTGATATTCATTCCGATCGTTTTGTAGTGTTTGCAGCCATGTCCGGCTCAAACAAGGTGGTGTGCTGGGTGCTCCGCCCCGAGACCACAACCACCTGCTCCGTTAAGGAAATGCCCTCGGTTTATCCTGCGGCAGAAAGCTTTGGCATCGCTCCCCACGTGCTCCCCGTGAACGAACGCACCCTGTATGTCGACGGTGGAAATACTTATCCTGCATATTACAACTTCTCGTCGCTCAAGACCTCCGGAACATTTGAGACATCGGCCGATGCCGCTCCCACTCATAAGGATGTGAACGGTATGGCTCGATTCAAAATGGATGGCAAGGAATTCTTTGCATACAGCTCTGAATCCCACGCCACCGGTGTGAAATTCAATGTGGCCAAGATGTCGTCAAAGGACAATATGAAGGATATGCAGCTTGCATGGACCCTTCCCGCTGCCGGCCTCGGTAAAGTCAACTCCACCACTGGCTCGGCTCCCGTAGATGCAATTGTGGACGAGACCGGAACAAACGCCTGCATCTATGTGTACTCACCCGGCAACGGCCTGTCCGCCTATGAGGTATCTGTAGGTAAAGGCGTGGCGGATCGTTTTAATGATGTGGCCGAGAACGCTATGCACATTGATGGCCTCAACGTATGGTTTGACCGCAACTGTGCTCACCTCGCCGTTTACACCATCACAGGCGCAGTAGTAGAGGTTCTTGCCGATGCCGATTGCGTAACCCTTCCCTGTGCAGGTACCTACATCATCGCTACTGATGCAGGCAACCACCTCGTGAATGTGAAATAAACGTTCCTAAGTAACTCTGAACTTCTATACTTTTCGCAAGTTATACTTGCGAAAGTTAAATAAACAACAGACGCCCCGCGGTTCAATATCACTGCGGGGCGTCTGTTGTTTATATTGTGTTCAAATCTTGGACGTTTTGAAGTCGTCTCTGTAGTTTTTAGCAAAATTATTTTCAGTTATCAAAAAATTATGCTAATTTTGCACTTGCAGACCGCACTGCGGAAGCCCGGTCAAGGGCTATGCGGGAGGGTCGGCATTTATAGCGGAGCGCTTTGCTCTGCAAAGACATTTTGAAAGCGTTTACTCGACGCTCTTTCTTGGCTTGTAGAAACTTCGCAACTTTCAATCGTAGTCAGGAATGTAGCAAATGGTAGATGCCTTGTGGGTATGTTTATTACATTAATGAAGAGCGCGCGAGCGTTAGTCATTGATGTAGTTATACATATTCTGCGTGAGGCTTCTGCACGTTTGCTCGTTCTACTACGATGGGCAATGCGAAGGCCTCTACAAGCGGAACGAGCAACGGTACGGCTCTCACGCTTTTTCTTTTTTAACCTAATGCCAATGAGGGGAGTCCGGCGACACAGACGATTGTAGACAGAAATTTATAGCTGATCACTTTTCAAACTCTACTGCGGATCTATCTCAGGATTACCGAGAAAAATGTGGAATGTATGACGTTAAAAAACGTATCGGAATGATGTACAACCGCCTCGTAAAGCATCCGAGCGAAAGTGAGAATCCGATGGAGGAAATAACACCCTTACGAAGTCGGCTTTCAGCGTTTTCAAAAAAATCAAGAAAAATAAACCAATAAAATAAGATATGAAAAAACTATTACTAATCTTACTCGTAGCTATGGTCGCACTCCCGAGCTTTGCCCGCGACATTGAGTACACCTACGAGGGGCAGACGTTGACCTACACGGTCATAGACGAAGATGCCAAGACTGTAGAAACTAAGGCTGGATCTTTCTCCTCAGCTGGTAATACCGTCAGCGGAGATTTGGTAATTCCATCACAAATAAAGGATGGCGATGAGGTATACGATGTTGCATTAATCCGCGAGTGGGCTTTCTACGATTGTAGCGGTCTCACCTCAATTACCATCCCGGAATCTGTAACCGAAATCGGTGGAAATGCTTTCAACCGTTGTAGCGGTCTCACTTCAATTAATATCCCGGAGGCTGTAACCGAAATCGACAAGGGAACTTTTTACAGTTGTAGCGGTCTCACTTCAATTAATATCCCGGAAGCTGTAACCAAAATCGGCGATTATGCTTTCTACGGTTGTAGCGGTCTCACATCAATTACCATCGGGGAAGCTGTGACCTATATCGGCGAGAGTGCTTTCTACGGTTGTAGCGGTCTCACATCAATTACCATCCCGGAATCTGTAACCGAAATCGATGAGTGGGCTTTCTCCTATTGTAGCGGTCTCACCTCAATTACCATCCCTGGAGCTGTAACATCAATTGGCCTGGGTACTTTCTCCAGTTGTCGTGGTCTCACATCAATTACCATCGGGGAAGCTGTAACCGAAATTGGCCAGAGTGCGTTCTCCAGTTGTAGTGGTCTCACTTCGGTTGAAATACCTAATTCCGTTACCTCAATCGGCGAGTATGCGTTCCAAGATTGTAGCGGTCTCACTTCAATTGCCATCGGGGAAGCTGTTACCTCAATCGGCGAGTATGCTTTTTCCAGATGTACTAACCTTGAAACACTTTCATTGGATTGTGAAAATATAGATAGTTGGTTCAGTGGTATAACTTCTATTAAAACGATTAATTTAGGCGAGCATGTAAAAACAATCGATGAGGGTGCTTTTACCGGATGTACTAACATTGAAACAATTTCATTAGATTGTGAAAATATAGCGAGTTGGTTCAATGGTATAACTTCTATTAAAACGATTAATTTGGGCGAGCATGTAAAAACAATCGGCGAGAGTGCTTTCGCCAGTTGCAGAGGTCTTACATCAATTTCCATTCCGGAATCTGTGACCTCAATCGGCGATCATGCTTTCAGCCGTTGTAGTGGTCTCACATCAATTACCATCGGGGAAGCTGTTACCTCAATCGGCGCGAATGCTTTCGGCGACTGTATCGGACTCACATCAATTACCATTCCGGAATTTGTAACCGAAATCGGTGGGAGCGCTTTCTCCTATTGTAGTGGACTCACATCAATTACCATCCCGGAATCTGTAACCGAAATCGGCGTATATGCTTTCGACGGTTGTAGCGGTCTCACATCAATAACCATCCCGGAATCTGTAACCGAAATCAGCGAGGGAACTTTCTACGGTTGTCGCGGTCTCACATCAATAACCATTCCGGAATCTGTAACCGAAATCGGCGCGTGGGCTTTCAACAGTTGTAGCGGTCTCACATCAATTACCATCCCGGAGGCTGTGACTGAAATCGGCTACGGTGCTTTCTACGGGTGTATCGGACTCACATCAATTACCATTCCGGAATCTGTAACCAAAATCGGCGCGTGGGCTTTCAGGGTTTGTAGCGGTCTCACATCAATTACCATCGGGGAAGCTGTGACCTATGTCGGCGAGAGTGCTTTCTACGGTTGTAGCGGTCTCACATCAATTACCATTCCGGAATCTGTAACCGAAATCGGTCGCTATGCTTTCGCCAGTTGTAGCGGTCTCACATCGGTTGAAATACCTAATTACGTTACCTCAATCGGCGAGTATGCGTTCCAAGATTGTAGCGGTCTTACTTCAATTGCCATCGGGGAAGCTGTTACCTCAATCGGCGAGGAAGCTTTTTCCGGATGTACGAACCTCGAAACACTTTCATTGGACTGTGAAAATTTAAAGAGTTGGTTCAGAGGTATAACTTCTATTAAAACGATTAATATAGGGGAGCATGTAAAAACAATCGGCGCGAGGGCTTTCTCCGATTGTAGCGGTCTCACATCGGTTGAAATACCTAATTCTGTTACCTCAATCAGAGAGTATGCTTTTTCCGGATGTACTAACCTTGAGACACTTTCATTGGATTGTGAAAATATAGAGAGTTGGTTCAGTGGTAGAACTTCTATTAAAACAATTAATTTAGGCGAGCATGTAAAAACAATCGGCAGATGGGCTTTCTCCGGTTGTAGCGGACTCACATCAATTACCCTCCCGGAATCTGTAACCGAAATCGGCACGTTTGCTTTCCTCGGTTGTAGCGGTCTTAGGTATGCAGACTTTGCAAGCATAGAGGCTTTGTGTAGGATTTATTTTGAATCACAAGAGGCTAATCCTTTGACTTCAGCGCATAAATTATACATTGACGGTAAGGAAGTGACTTCTGTTTGCATTCCGGAATCTGTAACCGAAATCGGAAATTATACATTCTCCGGTTGTAGCAGTCTCACTTCAATTACCATCCCGGAATCTGTAACCGAAATCGGCGAGAGGGCTTTCTACGATTGTAGCGATCTCACATCAATAACCATCCCGCAAGCTGTAACCTATATCGGCGTGTGGGCTTTCGGCTATTGCAGCGGTCTTAACACCGTGATTCTCCCAATGAAACTCGAAACTATCGGAAACGAAGCGTTCAAAGGATGCAGCAACCTCAAAAACGTAATATACACCGGACTTTCTCCGGTAGAGGGTACCGCCGATGTGTTTGACAGCAATGTCTATGAGGACGCGACGCTCCACGTGCTCAGCGGTCGCGAGGAATTGTTTATGGAGGTTTCTCCCTGGAAGTTCTTCTCCAACCTCACTGACGCTGTTGACACTGGTATTGATGATGTCATTGTAGATTTCAATGAGGACGCTCCCTACGAAGTGTACAACCTCAACGGTGTGAAGATTTCCGACACCACCGACAATCTCCCCGCCGGCATCTACATCCTCCGTCAGGGAAACAAAGTGAACAAAATCGCAGTGAATTAACCACCCTGCTGAAAAACGCCCCGCGGAGCATCTTCCGCGGGGCGTTTCTTCGTCGTATCGGCTCTTTCTTAAGTAACTCTCAAAAATTAGTTTATATTATGGGCTATATTTTAATCTAATTTTTAAGAGTTACTTAATCAATAAACTTACTTTCGGGGATATCCTCATTCAGATCAATAGAAAGGGTTTTTAATACCGTTATTGTATCACCATCGGTTGAGCAGAATAAAACTATGGCCTTTTCCAGACACTTGTTGTCGCGCCTAAACTCCCCGATCATTTGTATCCTGTCTTTGGTGTTCTTGACTGTTATAGTATTCCCCTGCATAGAAATATTTTTATCCGGCAGGGTTTTCAATTCCTGTTTCAGCAGATTCAGGTCCATAATATTCAGGAGTTCGTCAGAAAGTGCTGAAGGATGCCGCGCAACAATAGTATCGTTTAACAAGTGAAGGTATTCAGAGCCGGTAAATATAATCGAATTTTTCACGGCATCGTTCCAATCCACCCTGTTCAGCACGTTTTCTCCATTACGATGTATATATAAGGTTCCACTTATTAAAGAGCCGTGCGGATCGGGTCTGTAAATTTCATCGGAAGATGAAATTTTGGCACGTATTTCAAATACGATCTTGATATTTTCGGCCGACATAATGCCCGATAAGGCACTTTCGGCCACCTCCTTGGCCGATACCGGGATAAATGATTTAGCTGCAAAAGAGATAATTACAGCTACCATAGCAGCGATACTACCGATTGTTATGATTCTACTGAGCAGCGATTTACGTGGAGGTGAGAAGCTAAAGTGATTCTCTCGGGAATATTTGGGAGTGAGCAGATGGCATACCTTGTCAAACTCTTCGTTATATTTTTGTGGGTTGTTTTCCATTTTAAATCAGATTCATTGTTTTTAATCGGGTGCGTAATTTCTCGATTCCATATCTATAGCGGGCTTTAGCCGTAGGAAGAGGTATATCCATCATATCGGCTATTTCAGGAAAAGTCATTTCTGCGTGCAGGTGCAGCCGTATGGTTTCTGATTGTTCCGGCGGCAAAGTGTTCAGCAGACCGTTGATCAATGCAAATTCCTCTTCGAAATTTTCCGGCTGTAGGGAAGCGATTGCAAGGGATGAAATCGAATTGATGTCCACAACGGCGTTGGCTTTTGCCGAACGTCTTATAAAATCGTTACATTCGTTGCACAGAATCCGGAAGATATAGGCCCGCTTATTTTCCACCTTCTTAAAACGGGCGGAATCGGACAATACCTTGAGGTACACGTTCTGCAACGCATCCTCAACATCCTTTATATCTCTCAAACGATAATTGGCGTAGTTGAACAGCTTTGTTTTCTCAGCGTTCAGAAGTTCGATGATATGTTGATCGTTGTGTAGCATCTATTGATTGTGTGTCAGATAATATGACGGACAATCCTTGAAAAAGATGTAATAACTGACTCGTAAAAATTAGTTAATATAAGGAGAGGCTGCTTATACAAAATTAGCAAGAATCATCGAGATAGGCAAGGATGCGCAATATGAGAGTGTGCTTTGGGTGGGGCATACACATAAATTAGATATATTCAAGAATTTTTTTGTACCTTTGCAGACTATATTTAATGTATGTCATGGCATTTGATGTTTTGATATTGGTAGTGGCCGTGGGTGCCTGTGTCACGGGTTTTGTCAAAGGCATTCTGGGCCAGGTGGGTCAGGTGGCCGGGGTAATCGCGGGCGTCGCGCTCGCGCGTATTTTCGGTGTTGCCATATCCGGCTGGTTTGCCACAGCCGAGGCCGCTCCCTCGGCCTTTGAGTATGCCTGCGGCTATTCGATAGCCTTCATAGTGGGTTATTTGGGCGTATGGCTTATAGTGCGTGTAATCCGTGCGGCTGTCAGGGCATTGCACCTGGGCATAGTAGACCGTATGGGTGGCGCGGTGTTCACTCTTTTGCTGTGGGGGTTGCTGCTCAGCGGTGCTGTGAATCTGTATGCTTTGGCTACGAATGATGTGGAGCTGCTGGAAGGCGACTCACAGCGTCCGTGGCGCACCGCCGTTATAAAGCTGGCTCCCGTGACTTTGGGCTACATCGGTCATGAAGCATTAAACAATGTCTCAGGTAAAGACGTTCTAAATTACATCGGATCAAAGTCTGAAAATAATAAAGATGAGTAATTCAGAATCTACGATACAATCAGCCACATCAGGCGAATATAAATACGGCTTCACAAGCGATGTCGATAGCGATATACTTGCTGCGGGGCTGTCGGAAGATGTCATACGCTATATTTCGGCGCGTAAGGGCGAGCCGGAATGGTTGCTGGAATTTCGCCTTGAAGCATATCGTTATTGGCTGACACTAAAAATGCCCCGCTGGGCGCATCTAAATATACCGGATATTGACTTTCAGGCAATAAGCTACTATGCCGAGCCTCGAAAAAAAGAAGGCCCCAAGAGCCTGGAGGAGGTTGATCCCAAAGTGCTGGATACGTTTAACCGACTGGGTATCCCCTTGGAGGAACAGAAACAACTCTCAGGTATGGCTGTGGATGCCGTGATGGATTCAGTGTCGGTCAAGACCACCCACCGCGAGGCACTCGCCAAGCAGGGCATAATATTCTGCTCAATCTCGGAAGCGGTAAAAGAACATCCCGAGCTTGTGCGCCGCTATCTGGGAAGCGTTGTGAGCTATCGAGACAATTTCTTTGCCGCGCTTAATTCGGCGGTGTTCTCTGACGGCTCTTTTGTCTACATTCCCAAGGGTGTGCGTTGCCCTATGGAGCTGTCTACCTATTTCCGTATAAATGCCTCGGGCACGGGTCAGTTTGAACGCACCTTGATTGTAGCAGATGATGATTCATACGTAAGCTATCTGGAAGGTTGCACGGCCCCGATGCGCGATGAAAATCAGCTCCATGCGGCTATTGTAGAAATCGTGGTGGAGCACCGCGCCGAGGTGAAATATTCCACCGTTCAAAACTGGTATGCCGGTGACGAGCAAGGGCGCGGCGGTGTCTACAACTTTGTGACCAAGCGCGGATTATGTCGCGGCGATTATTCTAAATTGTCGTGGACGCAGGTAGAAACCGGTTCGGCCATCACCTGGAAATATCCGTCGTGCGTGCTGAAAGGCGTAGGCTCCGTAGGCGAATTTTACTCGGTGGCCGTAACCACCAACCGCCAGCAGGCCGATACCGGCACCAAGATGATACACGTGGGACGCGATACCCGCTCCACTATAGTGTCGAAAGGTATTTCGGCCGGACACAGCGAGAACGCTTACCGCGGTCTGGTAAAAGTGGTGCCCGGTGCTCAAAACGCGCGCAATTATACGCAGTGTGATTCGCTGCTGCTCTCATCAACCTGCGGTGCCCATACCTTCCCATACATCGATGTGCAGAATGATACGGCCATCGTGGAACACGAAGCCACAACCTCGAAAATTTCGGAGGATCAGCTTTTCTATTGCAACCAGCGCGGTATTCCTACCGAGGAAGCCGTGGGGCTGATTGTCAACGGCTATGCAAAAGAAGTGATGAACAAGCTGCCTATGGAGTTTGCCGTCGAGGCTCAGAAACTACTTCAGATAACCCTTGAAAACAGCGTGGGCTGACACGCCATATTATAATTATGTCAAGCAACGATATACTCCTCAATGTAGAAAATCTCCGCGCGGGAATCGATGGTAAAGAAATCCTTCGCGGTATCAATCTAACAATACGCCCCGGTGAAGTTCACGCAATTATGGGACCTAACGGTTCGGGTAAGAGCACTCTATCGGGTGTGCTGGCCGGTAATCCCCGCTACACATTGCTGGGTGGGTCTGCCACATTCCACGGTATGGATCTGCTGGAACTCTCGCCCGAGGATCGCAGTCACGAGGGGCTGTTTCTCTCGTTCCAATATCCTGTGGAAATTCCCGGTGTGTCAATGGTCAACTTTATGCGTGCCGCCGTCAATGCCAAGCGTAAATATTTCGGAGAACCCCCGATGTCGGCCGGCGATTTCCTGAAGCTAATGCGCCAGAAACGCGCCGTGGTGGATCTTGATAACAAGCTGGCCAACCGTTCGGTGAACGAAGGCTTTTCGGGCGGCGAGAAAAAACGAAACGAGATTTTCCAAATGGCTGTGCTTGAGCCTCGCCTGTCTATTCTTGACGAAACCGATTCGGGGCTTGACATCGATGCACTGCGGGTGGTGGCCGAAGGCGTTAACAAACTCAAAACTCCCGAAACATCCACCATCGTAATCACCCACTATCAGCGCCTGCTTGATTATATCAAGCCCGATTTCGTGCACATTTTATATAAGGGCCGCATCGTATATTCCGGTGGGCCCGAACTCGCACTCGAACTCGAAGAAAAAGGTTACGACTGGATTAAAGAACAAGTTGACAGCAAGGAGGATATATGAATGCTCTCACCCAATATATCGACCTCTACCGTGCACACCGCGAGCTGATTTTCAGCCATAGCCCCGAGGCACTCAATGCCTCGCGCGATGCCGCATTGGATGCTTTGGAGAGGGTAGGGCGGCTGCCCCATATCGGCGACGAGGGCTATGTGAAAGTATCTTACAACGATATGTTTGCCCCCGACTATGGTATCAACCTCACCCGTCGCACATTTGAGGCAAATGCAGAAGCCGCTTTCGGTTGCACAATGCCCGCCACGGCCGGTCCCAGCGGATTGCTGGTCAACGATGCCTTTGTGCCCGGCCCGCGTATGCAGGCTTCGCTGCCCGAGGGTGTCGAGGTAATGTCGCTCGCTGAAGCCGCAAGGATTTATCCTGATATGGTGTCGCGCCACATCGCTTCCGATGATAATTCAATTGTGGCTCTAAATACGCTTTTTGTGCAGGACGGAGTATTTATCCGCGTGCGTGCGGGTGTGCATTTCGATCGTCCTATTCAGATACTCGGGATTTTCAATACATCAGAACCGCTGCTCGCATTCCGTCGTGTGAAAATCTTTATAGAGGACGGTGCGTCGGCTCGAGTGCTGCTGTGCGATCATCCAAAGGTGTCCGATGTCAAATATCTCAACTGCCGGGTGGTCGAGGCCAGTGTGGGCCGCGATGCACGTCTTGAAATCTATGATCTCGAAGAGGCTACCGCAAACACATCGCGTGCATCCGTCACCGCCTCAGAGCAGCTGGAGGGTTCCACCGTTGAGCTTACAAACCTGTATCTGCACGGGGGTGTGACACGCAACGAATTTATTCCGCGTCACCTCGGGGAGCATTGCACCACCACAGTAAATGGCCTTATGATCGGATCGGCCAATCAGGTGATTGACAATGCTGTGAGTCTGCGCCACACGCATCCTCGCTGTCAGTCGCATCAGCTATTCAAATACGTATTGTTTGAGCAAGCACAGGGCTCGTTTCAGGGCACAGTAACCATCACCCCCGAAGCCCCCTTTACCGAGGCGCATCAGACCGACCGCAATCTGCTTGCATCTGCCGATGCGCGCATGTATGCCATGCCTCGCCTGATTATCAACTGCGACGAGGTTAAAGCATCGCACGGCGCAGCAACCGGTCAGCTTGATACCAACGCCATTTTCTATATGCAGTCGCGCGGCATCCCGGAGGCCGAGGCGCGTATGATGCTTATAAATGCGTTCATGACCGATGTCCTGGCAAAAATTCAATATACACCCCTGCACGACCGCCTTACTCATCTGGTCGAAAAACGCCTGCACGGATGCGAAACAGTGTGCGCCGGGTGTGCCTTAGAATAATGCAGATATGAATATCGAAGAGATACGCAGCCAGTTTCCCATTCTTTCGTCTACGGTCTACGGCAAACCGCTGATTTACCTTGACAATGCCGCCACGTCGCAGGCTCCCCTGAGCGTGGTTGAAGCTATCACCGAGGCTTACACGACTCGTCGGGCAAATGTGCATCGCGGAGTGCATTGCCTTTCACAGAAAGCCACCGATGCCATGGAAGCGGGGCGGCACGCCGCTGCCGCATTTATCAATGCGCCGGAAGTCGACGAGGTGATTTTCACACGCGGCACCACCGAGAGCATCAATCTGGTGGCGGCGTCATACGGGCAATTGCTCAACGAGGGCGACGAAGTGATCATAACCGTAATGGAGCACCACTCCAATATCGTTCCCTGGCAGCTGCTGCGCGAACGTCGCGGAATTGTCATCAAGGTAGTGCCCATGCTTGCCGACGGCAGCCTTGATCTCGACGCTTATCGCAATCTATTCACCCCCCGTACCCGGCTGGTAAGCGTGTGTCACGCCTCAAATGTTCTGGGCACAATCAATCCCATAGCCGAGATGTCGCAAATAGCCCACCGACACGGGGCTGTGATATGTGTGGACGGCGCTCAGGGCGTACCTCATCTCAAAGTGGATGTACAAGCCCTCGGCTGCGACTTCTATGCTTTCTCGGCACACAAAATGTATGGTCCCACCGGCATAGGAATTCTTTGGGGGCGGCGTGATTTGCTCGAAGCTATGCCACCGTATCAGGGTGGCGGCGAGATGATAGCCCACGTGTCGTTTGACAAAACCACCTGGGCCGAGTTGCCTTTTAAATTCGAAGCCGGTACCCCGGACTATATCGGGGCGGCCGCTTTTGCTCAGGCGGTTGACTTTATGCAGCGCACCGGCATTGACAATATCGCGGCGCACGAAATGCACCTGTTCAATTATGCTATGGAACGCATAACTGAAATCCCCGGAATACGCATATTCGGCACAGCCCGGCATAAATGCGCTGTGATTTCGTTCCTGATCGGCAACGCCCATCACTACGATACCGGTATGCTGCTTGACAAACTCGGCATAGCCGTGCGCACCGGCCACCACTGCGCCCAGCCCCTGATGGCCGCCCTCGGAATCGAAGGAACCGTGCGCGCCTCATTCGCCGTATATAATACCGAAGCCGAGGTTGATGCGTTCATTCAGGCGCTCAAACGAATTGCACCGATGTTAAACTAAGTTAAATATTTGCTTGACACAAAATAAAGGTTTAACTTTGTAACCCTTACAAAAACCACGGGGCTGACTGGCTTTGACAGCGTGTAGAAGTGGTGTGTAAGCGTGCAGAGGCATGGTGGTTGCCTCTATAAAAACAACATCAAAAAATTTAATTGGCGAAAACAACTACGCTCTCGCTGCTTGATTGAAGTACAGTAGATCAGCTTAATCTCCGCAACAGTTGCAGAGACGAGACATCACCCGATTGTCCTTTTTCCGAGACGGATCGACAAGGTGGTGCAGGAAAATCGGAAATATGGCGACGAAAGCCTCGACAATCGCCGAGATTCTTAGAGGATAAGGGCCCGGTTGGCTGTCTTTGACCTGCCGAGCCTCGAAAACCAAGCAAAGACTACGCACGTAGAAAGCTCATTAGTTCCACGTTTGGACGAGGGTTCAACCCCCTCCAGCTCCACTAAAATGCTTGATAATCAAGTATTTTGCTATTTTTCATCCGATTTCTGCCTCGCCAAAAGGCAGAAATCGGATGTTTTTATTTATGCTGTGTAAATCAAAGGGGACGATATTTGTACCTCATTAAAATATTTATCAGGCTGTCGCGTTATATTGTATTTGTCTAATACTATCAAGATGAATCAACAGGAAATATTTAATTTGGCATTAGCCAATCAGGAAAAGGCGAAAAGGGTTCTGGATGAATCCGGAATAGCCAAGGTCTGGGAACGGAATGGATGTCGCGTTAATCTTGTAGGCTCCCTGCGTATGGGATTATTGGCTTCTCATAGAGACATTGATTTGCATGTCTATTCAAAAGGCATAACAGAAGAAAGCAGTTTTGCTATTATGGCTCAAATAGCTAAACTGCCGGATGTTACCGAGATTAAATGTATTAACGGACTCCACACTGAAGAACACTGTATGGCTTGGCACATATTCTATAGATATGAGGACGAGATATGGCAGTTTGATGTGATTCATATAGAAGAGGGAACTGAGTATGATGGCTATTTTGA
>CAZHDH010000040.1:0-22784 GCA_964531245.1 uncultured Bacteroides sp.
GAAAGTGCGACGCTCCCCGGCGAAGTATTCTGTCAGCTGACCTATGGTATCTGAAATCACCCGAGGGGCACCGGGATGCAGGCCGCCCGGAGCCTCGGTGGTGAACACACAGCGCGTGAGAACGTCGCCGTCTGTTTCCAGCCTGAGCACTCCGGGCGGAAAGGCTATGAGATATTTCATTCAGCAAGCATTACTTTGGCCACGCCATTAGCGGAGTGGAGAATGTAAAGACCTGCAGCGGGGGCGGTGACACAACCTACACCCTGTGCCACGCAGGTGCCGGTGAGCGAGTAGAGGCGCACGGCCGATGCGGTATTGAACACATTTACGGTCAGGCCATTCACTGCGTAGTTGAGCGACGAAGCTTCGGTTACATTAACATCCTCAACACCTGCGGGATAGTCGAGATAGAGAGCTGAAAGTTCCGAAAGATTGAGGTGATATGTACCGGCTGTGGCGGTGATGCCGAATGTGATCGACTGGAAGGTGAGAGGGTAGGCGGATTCGTTGCCTTCACATTCCAGACCGGCAAGCGATACATCGAATTTGCCGTCTACGGCATCAATCGATACGGGACGCAGACCGTTGGGAGTAACGGATGCCTGAACTCGGGTGACCTCAACACCGGGCAGGTCGGCTTTGTAGGTGATGAAGTCCGGGCGGCTGTACAGGCGGAAGGGTTGTTTGACGGTCACTTTGGTGCCACGTGTCGAGGTGACGGTATAGTCGTAATCCACCACGCCGTTTTCATCAACTTTCAGTTCAACCGCTTTTGTGCCCGAGCCGGATGTTGACCATTCGGCCTCGGCTGAAAGCAGCGAACGACTGAGGCGTTCGGGATTTTCAACAGTGACATTGATTGCCACGGTGATGTCAGCGCAGGTGCCTGTGATGGTAGCGGTGCCGTCGGTAATGCCAACTATCTGAAAATCATCGTTTACAGTAGCTACTTCCGGATTAGAAGATACCCATTCAAAAGCCTGGGGTGCCACCGGCATATCCTTGATGCCGACTTTGGCCACCAGCTCGATAGGCAGGGGCTTAATGGTGTTGAGCAGCATCGACTCAAAGCGGGGAGTGGCGGGGAATGAATCGTCAATGGTTATCACGACAGTGGATTCCATATCGCCCTTGCGCACCTTGAGGGCATGGGTACCTGTGCCTGATGCCAAAAGGGTGCTACCGTCGGTGGTGCCGAGGGCTTCGGGAGCTTCCAGAGTGAAATCCTTGACATCGGTATCTACAAGCTGACCATATTGGTTGTAGCCGAAGATTACCGGAGTGTAAGATGCATAGTGGGGGAGGGTCATGCGGAAGTCGGCGAAACGGATAGAGGTAACTACCTTGTCCACCGGTGCTTTGAGCGTGAAATAGAGCGCGTTGCCAATAGCGCGTTCCGAGCCGTCGCGGGGCTTGTTGTAGATGCCGAATTTTTCAGACCAGATAGCTGTGGAACCACCACCGTCGAAATCCAGAGCGTCGTAGCAGCCGAGGGCCTTCATCAGTCCGGCAGATTCATAGTAGGTAAGTCCCGTGCCGTCGACGGCAGCGAAAATCATCATATCGCGATCTTCGCTGAATCCCACCAGCGAGCGCTGATATTTGGCGTTGGGGGTATTGATCCAGCGGATGGCTTCACGGGTGATGTTACCCTGATTGAGGATGCGGACGTCGCCACCGATGAGCTGCTGAACGTCGGGCTTGAGATTATCGTGGGCGGGAAGTCCCATCACGATTTTGAGCTTTACGGTGTCACCTTTTTTGAGTCCATCGATAAATTCGTTTGAGTAATTGGGACCGCAGGAGATCACCAGCCCATCGGCGGGGATAGCAGTGTTGCCCCCTTGTGCCCAATCGGTGTCAACGATAAATTTTGTTGTTTTATTGATGTGCCAGTCGGCTCCGTCAGCCATTTTCAGCACAATCTCGCGACCATTTGCGGCGGTGTTGGTAGTAGAACCCATATAGGAATTATAGACCACCATTTCACCATCACGGCGGGGATAGTTGACAGCAGTGGCATCCACTTTGATTTCACCATCGTTGCTCAGCACGCGATATTTGAAATCGGTGGCATCGATCCACCAGCCTTCCGATCCGATAACCAAAGCGTTCTCGCGGCTCACGATGTCAATCATATCGGGGGCGGCGATTTTACCGTCGATCACGCAGGCCATGTTGGGATAGCCAAGGATATTATTGCCAAATTCGTGGTTCTGGGCGAATGACGAAGTGATGAAGAAGTCGCCGTTGATGCCGGTGAGATACTGAGTGTCGCCACCGGTGTGACGTGCGGCCATGGATGTAAGCGATTCGGCAGTGCGACATTGATCCTTGCCGATAATGACGCGCGGCTCAACCACGCCGGGAGTAGCGCCTGCCGAACGGCTCAGGGTGGAAGTGTAGACGCTGACAGAGCGGCCGGGAGCTGTGAGAGAAAGCTGGCTGCGTGTGATGCCCGGACCCACAACCTGGCAGTACACCGTGTCGATGTTGAATTTGGTGCCGTCGAGGTCTGCCTCAAAAGCAGACGCCTGCACAAGCGACAGCGTGACGGCGGCGGAGAGTAATAGTTGTTTCATGGATAGGAATTTAGAATTATGTCACAATCATCCGCCCGATTCGGGCGGATGATTGTGAATTATGTGGTTATTAATTATTTACGCTTTTTATTCTGTGCAGCCTGCTGCTGGCGGAGCATAGCCTGCTGCTGGCGCTGAGCTTCCTCAAGGCGAGCCATGAAGCCCGATTTCTTGCGGGGTTTCTTGGCATTGGCAAGGAGCTGTTCGCGCACCTTCTTTTCATCCATAAAGTGGCGGAAACACCAGGTTTGGATGATAGTGATGAGCAGCGACATAAAGTAATAGTAGCTCAGACCGGAAGCATAATCGTTGAAGATGAACAGGAACATAATAGGCATGATGTATGACATCATCTTCATACCGGGCATTGAGTTTCCGCCGGGCTGATTCTGCATGTTGATATACATATAAATAATGTTCACAGCAGTCATCAGCAGACAGAAGAGGCTCACGCCATTGCCATAGAAAGGAATGGTGAAGGGCAGGGTGATAATATAGTCGGGGGCCGAAAGATCGTGAGCCCAAAGGAACGACTGCCCGCGCAGCTCAATGGCCGAGGGGAAGAACGAGAACATGGCGATGAGCACCGGCATCTGGAACAGCATAGGCAGACATCCCGAGAAGGGGCTTGCACCGCAGCGCGAATACAGAGCCATGGTTTCCTGCTGGCGTTTCATGGCATTTTCCTGGCCCGGGTATTTATCGTTGATTTCCTTGATTTCCGGCTGGAGCACACGCATTTTGGCCTGCGATTTATAGCTCTTGTAGGTGAAGGGGAAGATTATAATCTTGATGAAAATGGTGAGCAGCAGGATGATGATACCGTAGTTTGAAATAAACGAGCTCAGGAAGGTGAACACCGGGATTACGATCCAAGTGTTGATGTAGCGGAACAGACCCCAGCCAAGCGGGATAAGGCGGGTGAGATTGAGGTTGTCGTCGGGATCAAGCTCCTTGCTGAGTTTGGAGAGCAGGGGATAATCGTTGGGACCGAAATAGAAGTCGAAAGCAGCCGCCACACCGTCGTTGGTGGTGTAGGGCACCGAAGCCTCCATAGTCATATCCTTGAGATAGAGGTCGTCTGCAATCTTTTTGGATGCGAGGTCGGCTGAATTGAAATATGAGCGGGGAATAATTACCGATGAGAAGAACTGGTTTTTGAAAGCCACCCATTTCACACGGCCATTGAGTTCCTTGGACACGTGGTCTTTAGTGGCAGAGAGGTCGTCGGGACCGTCGCCCACATATTTATAATATATAGCGGAGTTGTTTTCCTCAAATTTGCGGCCCTTTTCATTACGAGCCATGGTCTGGTGCCATTTGAAGTCGATTGCCGAAGTTGAAGCCGGCAGAGCGGCAGTGGCATTGTGCTGCACGATTTCCATACCCACCACATAGCTATCGGGACGCAGGGTATAGCGAATACCCCACGCAGCGCCGTCGGCAAGGTCGAGAGTGAGCATCAGCGAAGTGTCGCTTTCAACCACCGGAGTGAAGTTGAGGTCGCGGGTGTCGATGCGCTGGTCGGCGGTGGTGAGCACGAATGAATAGCCATCGTTTTTGCCACGGAAGAGCTGAATGAGTTCAGGCTGTTCGCCCACTTCGGTTTTGTAATCCTTTAATTCGACAGCGCTAATCATCGCACCACGGGAATCGACGGTGAGTTTCACCACTGAGTTTTCGAGCACGGTGGGCACATTGGCGCCGCTCATATTGCGGGCGAAGTTTTTGTATTTCTGAGAGCGGGTTACCAGTTCGCTGATCTCATTGAGAGCGGCGCGACGCACATCGGGTGCGAGGGTGGAGCCGGAGGTGGATCGGAGGTCGGCCACGGTTACTTTATGAGTCCCCACGGTTACAGTTCCCTGCACGCCGGTAGAATCAACATTGAGGTTGAAAGTTTCGTCGGCGAGTACAAAATTGCCACCGTCGGCGGCAGAACCGATTTCGCGCAGAGCGTGTGCGAGTTTAGATTCAAGCACAGCGTCGAGCGAATCGGCGGGTTGGGCATCGGCCACTTGTTCGGTAGGAGTGGCCGATGCCGGTGTGGGTTCGGGTTTGGGCTGCAACCACATGAAGCCGAAGAAAATGGCGGCCATGCAAATCATGCCCCAAAGGGTATTTTTATCCATTGGTTAACAGTTAGGTATAAATTACTTATGCTTTTGGTCGCGATATTGAATCGCTGCGCGTACAAAGGCTAAAAAGAGAGGGTTAGGATTAAGGACAGTGGAGCTGTATTCGGGGTGGTACTGAGTGCCGACAAACCAACGTTTCGAAGGAATTTCCACTACTTCAACCAGATGTGAATCGGGGTTTTCACCCACGCAGGCCATACCAGCCTGCTCAAACTGCTTGCGATAATCGTTGTTGAACTCAAAACGGTGGCGATGACGCTCGCGGATATCGGTGGTGCCGTATGCTTCGGCCGCTTTGCTACCGGGAGTAAGGCGGCAGTCGTAAGCACCGAGTCGCATGGTGCCACCCATATTGGAAATACTCTTTTGCTCCTCCATAAGGTCGATGACGTTATGGGGAGTAGATGGATTCATTTCGGTAGAGTTTGCTTCGGCAAGCCCCAAAACATTGCGGGCAAATTCGATTACCATACACTGCATACCCAGACAGATACCGAAAGTAGGAATATCGTGCTCGCGGCAAAATTTGAGGGCTACGAATTTGCCGTCGATTCCGCGCTGTCCGAATCCCGGTGCGATAACCACGCCGTCCAGCGGCGAGAGTGTGCTTTCCACGTTATCGTCAGTGAGTTTCTCGGAATGGATGAAGACGAGTTTCAGTTTATGGTCGGCGTAGACAGCGGCCTGCAGGAGAGATTCATTGATCGACTTATAGGCATCCTGAAGCTCGACGTATTTACCCACGAGACCGATAGTAACCGTATCGACAGCTTTATCCATCTTGTCAAGGAACCGCATCCAGGGAGCCATATCGGGAGTGTGTCGCAGCTCGGCGCGAGTGTCGCGTATTACGATTTCGTCGAGGCCCTGTTCGTGCATTTTTACAGGCACGCGGTATATGGTGTCAACATCAATCGATTGGAAAACCGCATCGGGGGCGACGTTGCAGAAAAGGGCAATCTTGCGGCGCACTTCGGGAGTGATGTCGCGCTCGGTGCGGAGCACAAGGACATCGGGCTGAATACCAAGTTCCTGTAGTTTTTTGACCGAATGTTGGGTCGGTTTTGTCTTGAGTTCCTTGGCGGCGGCGATATAGGGTACGTAAGTGAGGTGGATACAGAGGCTGTTCTCGCCCAATTCCCAGCGCAGCTGACGCACAGCTTCAAGGAACGGAAGGCTCTCGATATCCCCGACCACCCCGCCTATCTCGGTGATGATGAAGTCGAAATTGCCGGTATTTCCCAGAGCTTTGACAGCGCGTTTGATTTCATCGGTGATGTGGGGGACGATCTGCACGGTCTTGCCCAGATAATCGCCACGGCGTTCTTTATCAATGACCGACTGATAAATGCGTCCGGTGGTGATATTATTAGCGCGGGTGGTCTGAATGTCGGTGAAACGCTCATAATGGCCGAGGTCAAGGTCGGCCTCGTGACCGTCGACAGTCACATAACATTCACCGTGCTCGTATGGGTTGAGCGTACCGGGGTCAATATTGATATAAGGGTCGAATTTCTGGATAGTTACACGATAACCGCGAGCTTTCAACAAGCACGCCAGCGATGACGAAATGATGCCTTTGCCAAGCGAGGACACAACGCCACCGGTCACAAAAATGTATTTAGTTTCCACGTGTAGATAATGATGAGTTCAAATCACCGCAAAGGTACAAAAAAAAGAACAAATCCGCAAACCAATAAGAAATCATCTTTGTTTCCATAACGTATAATTTTTATGACTTACTTATCACAAATGCTTAACTATGGAAATTTTCAATGAAATAGCCGTCAGGATAGTTGATTTGCTGCGCGACAATCCGGTGATTCCCATTTTTTTGACCTTAGGAATAGGCTTTTGGCTCGGAGGGTTGAGATACAAAGGATTCTCGCTGGGGCCAGTAACAGCAACCCTGCTCGTGGGGGTAATTATAGGCCAATTGGGGATACCGATGTCCGACACGCTAAAAAACGTGGCTTTCATGCTATTCCTGTTTGCCGTAGGGTATAGCGTGGGGCCGCAATTCTTCCGCTCCCTGAAGGGCGAGGGCTTGAAACAGATAGCCTTTGCCGTGGTCGAATTTGTGGTGGTAGTGGGCGTAGTGGTGGGCGTGTCCAAGATAATGGGATACGACCTCGGGATGGCCGTGGGGCTTTTTGCCGGCTCGCAGACAGTGTCGGCCGTGATCGGTGTAGGAAGCGATACTATCAGAGCGCTCGGATTACCAGCCGATGAAAGCAAGAAAATGCTTGACATAATACCATCCGTGTATGCCGTGACATATATCTTCGGCACAATCGGGTCGGCGTGGATCATCGCCAACCTCGGACCGATACTGCTCGGCGGGATGAAAAAAGCCAAAGAAGAAACGCTGCGACTTGAAGAAGAACTTGACACGGGCGATTTCTCGCCCGAACCGGGAATGATAAATGCCAACCGCCCCATATCGTTCCGTGCCTACCGAGCCGAATCAGAATACTTCGACAAACCCCGCACCCTGCGAGAGATTGAAAGCAAGCACCGTGAAATGGGCCTGCGACATTTTGTTGAGCGACTGAGAGTCCGAGGCGAAATAATGGATCCCGATCCGGATATACGAGTGCGTAAAGGCGATATACTGGTGATAAGCGGGCGGCGTGAGAGCGTGGTGGACAACGCCCACTGGATTGGTCCCGAAGTGACAGACCACGAGTTGCTGACCTTCAGCACCGAAAACTTGCCCGTGGTAGTGTCGAAAAACGGAGCTTGCGGAGCCACGATAGGTGCGCTCAGAAGCAATCCGGCTATGCACGGAGTGTCGATCTACAAAGTGGTGCGCAACGATGTGCCGCTGCCCCTGCGCCGCGGCCTGACATTGGAAAGCGGCGACGTGGTTACCCTTGTCGGACTTCCCGAAGATGTAGCCGTGGCCGCCGAGGAAATAGGTTACAGCGACCGAAACACCCATGTGAGCGACGTATCATTCATATCTTTGGGGATAGCCATAGGATGCATAATCGGGGCAATAGCCGTGATGGTAAATGGCATACCCTTATCGCTGAGCACCAGCGGCGGAACAATATTGGCCGGCTTGATAATGGGTTGGCTTAGGTCACGCAAACCCTCGGTGGGTCACATCCCGCGGTCGGTGGTGTGGTTTATGGACAATGTGGGACTGAATATGTTTATAGCCGTGGTGGGACTGGCAGCGGGTCCGTCGTTCCTTGCCGGACTGAAACAGGTGGGCGTGGAGATGTTCTTTGTAGGACTGGTAACCACCACAGTACCATTGATAATCTGTCTGTTTATAGGCAACAAACTATTCAAATTCCCGGTTGCGGTGACACTGGGATGTGTGGCAGGGAGCCGAAATGCCGTGGCCGCCCTGGGTGCGATTCAGGACAGCCTTGACAGCACCATACCCGTGATGGGTTACACCGTAACCTACGCGGTGGGCAGTATCCTGCTGATATTCGCCGGTTTGATAGTCCCGCTGCTGTTGTAAACCGTCGGCTTTTGACATTTGTTAATAAGAAAACACAAAAACTATGCTACATTACCTATCAAGAAAGATACGCCACTATTTCCACGTGGTGTCAAACATACGGCCGATTGTATGGATCGGGCTGTATATAGTGCTGGTGCCTATTTTCGCGGTGATTTATTACCTGCTGCCCGACGGCCAATTCAGAATACCCGATGGCGGAGGCGTGGATTTCGGCTCATGGCTATATTACAGCATCGTGACTATAACGACTTTGGGCTTCGGTGATTATACCCCGATGCATGGGTTGGCACAATGCGTCACGGCAATAGAAGTGATGTGCGGTTTGATTTTCTTAGGCTTTTTCCTGAATGCAGTGGGTTCGATGAAATCAGAAATCGATGTGGAATCCGAGGTAGAAAAACAGAATATGCTGCACGCGCGTCAGGAGGGCGACAAGCTGCAAAAGAATATCCCGTCGATATTGCACACCATCAACCAGTATCTCGCATATTGCTATGCGGTGACCACTCCTGAAGCGCAACGCGCCGATGATGTGAAATTTAATCCCGATTTCACATTCAACGATATGGCGGATATGTTCAAGCGATCAGACTTGCCGACGGATCGCACCAATTTGCCGGCTGTCACCCGACTGATGCACAGTGCCAATCAGACTTCGCTGGCGCTGGACGGACTGCAGGGCCGAGTGGATCTGACTCTATGGCCCGAGGTGCTGGAAGACTGCTTTGGATTTGTGGCCGACAACCAGATGTTTTCAGCTCAGGACGAACTGATTACGAAAGAGGCCGACGATGCCAGCCGGCTCTCAAAAGAAATAGCATCCTGCTCGGGCGATCTGGATTTCAGCAAACATCCCGAGCTGCAATCTATAGGTGAGCTATATTTCTTCATAAAGAAGACCTCGACCTATGCCCTTGATTTGGAAAAACGCCTGACAGAAATAGCTAATACAAACGCGTGACTGGGTACCACCTCCCATAAAGCGGGGCGGCGTGGCACCCGGTGATGTTCGCGGTTTTGCCATCCGGCGCGCACCCCGCGGAGCGGTGTGGCACCACAGGACGATACTCCCATCCGACAGGGGACGCAAAATTTTTGCGCCCCTACAAGGCGTTGGTAATCAATATGTTATATTGATAGAGTCGTCAATTCTATTCGGCGTGGCACCCGGTGATGTTCGCGGTTTTCCATCCGGCGCGCACCTGACACCGCGGAGCGGCGTCACTCCACAGGACGGTGCTCCCCCCATCCGGTGAGGGGACGCTTAAATTCCGAAATGTCAATGTTCGCTTGTGGTTAGTTACAAATTAAACGTAATTACGGAGGCGCCCCGAAGCCGGGAGCTCGCGCAAGCGTATGTGCTGGAAACAAAGTGTTGTAGCTGTGGTATTCCGGTGGCGGATCGGGTGGTGATGATGACGATAGTTCTGCACCACTCATTATAGGCTGAAGGCTATCGCTCAGATAATCGTGGGAACGACGTGAGTTGTGACCATCTGTATGGTCACAGGATTGAGCGCAGCAAGTGGGGCGGGCACGTTCTGTGGTAGATTCGTGCGCGTTTTCCTCGCAAATATCTTCGTCGGCTTTTTGAGGAACTTTGTGAGCGATTACAGTCTCAAGATATTCGTGATCTAAGAATTTGCGGTAAGCGGCGAGGATGGGTCGGTGGTCGAAGTCGGGGTTATTGAATATTTCGGCAGTTACCGGCTGGCCGGTACGACGGCCTTTTTCGAGGGCGCAGATAAAGTCTCGCTCATATTGAGTGAGGGTGCGACCGAGAAATTGCTCAAAGGGGCGCGAATATTCGCCGGCGAAGCAAAGGCTCCGATTTCGGTGGTGTTTAGCTCTGATCGTTTTCATGATGTTGCAAAGTTACTACCCGCAGAAGGGTAGCGCGCAACAATTATGCAACATTCAATGAAAATGTGCGAAATTATAGAGCCGGTTGCTCCCACAGACTATTTGGATAGAAGGCTGTGAGCCAGAGATATGTATTTACGGGCGATAGAGTCGGAGGAATAGCGCGAGGCGGCTTGAAGAAGAGTGTTGCGAGAAATATCTGAATCAAGGGCTTCTGAAATGGCTGTAGCAACAGCCTGAGGGGTACGCTCGGTTATGGAATAACCTGATACACCGTGATCTATAATATCCGCGCGACCGTCGTGGGTGAAGCCTACGGGTATTGCACCGGCGGCTTGCCCTTCGAGCAGGGTTGCGCCGAAAGATTCGAATGTGGAGGTAGAGAGCACTACCGAGCTGTGAGCTGTTAGAGATTGCAGGCGGGCTTTGTCATACACCGGGCCGGTGGCTATCATGGGCATTTTCAGCGAGGCAAGAGCTTCCGGATTTTTTACAGCGCCTACCATCAGCGCACATACATCCGAGCGCGTTTTTGAAAGCATATTGAGTCCGTCAATGGCAAGAGGGAGGTCCTTTACAGGGTCGTCAAGTCGGGCTGCGCTCATCATAATCAGTTGGGCGTGAGGGGGTAGTCCCAGATCTGAGCGAGAATATTCAGGAGCGGCGCTCAGCGTGTCAATGGGGAAGGGATTGTGAATCAGGCGAACATCATGCCCCGACAGGAGCGCACTGCGACCGGTACATTCCTTGAGCCACGAACTTACGGCCACGAAGGTGATAGGCGCGGCGGTGTACAATCGCTCCTTGGCATTGAAATGTCGATACGAGAGGTCGTATTTTCCGCCCATAAATCCAAGAAGCGGACAGTAGCGGCAATGCGACAGGTAGCGGGTGCACTCCCCGGCGTGGTGGCAGCCACCGGTAAGATTCCACATATCGTGCATAGTCCAGATTACCGGTTTGCTACGAGAGATGCGGTGTATGCAATCCAGAGACATCAAGCCCTGGTTGACCCAGGCCAAAAGCACGACATCGGCCTCGCGCACCCAGGGGTGGCGGTCGAGGGGCAAGCCGGAGTTGGCAATCGACACCTTGAACAGCCTGCTGCGTGAAAATCCATTTTGGGCGAATATTGAGGCGTGTTCGGCAATAAAGGGCAGCAGAAGTCTTTCTTTTGATGAAGCTTGCGCAACGAGTTGCGAGTCAGAGCTTTTGCGCCCCACGACCATACGCGCGTCAATTCCCTCACGGCATAAGGCTTCGAGCAGTCGGAAAGTCACCACCGAAGCACCACCCAAAGTGTCGCTATGATTTATGATTGTGATTTTCATCTGCGCAGGCGAGGCAGGGGTATACCCTCGCGATATACGATTAAGCCGACGTATGCGGCAAGGATAAAGAATCGGATAATGCCATTGGCCACCGCCCAGGGGGTGAGGCAATACATACCTATAAAATAGAAAACGGCTGCAATAAGGGCGTAGGAGGCCATTCGTCCGATATGGTATTCAATGGGATTGTGACGGCGGCCGACAGCGTAGCTCGCTATCATCATAATGCCGTAGGATGCAAGGGCTGCCCATGCGCATCCCATATATCCCATGCGCGGGACGAGGATGATATTCAGGGCCAGAGTCACGGCCAGACCGAGCAGCGAGAACCACGCCCCCCAGATAGTTTTGTCAGATAGCTTATACCAAACCGAAAGGTTGAAGAAGATGCCGAAACATAACTCGGCAAGCATTACGATGGGCACAACTTTCAATCCGCTGAAATAGCGCGGTGAAATGAAGTATTTAATGATGTCGAGATAGAACATAACTCCGAGAAAAATCAGGAATCCGAAAAGCACGAAATATTTCATAGCATCGGAATAGGCACGATTGCGCGACTCGGCGCCATCTTCCTTATTCCGGGCAAAGATAAATGGCTCGTAAGCAAAGCGGAATGCCTGGATGAACATCACCATCACGATAGCGATCTTATAGTTGGCACCATAGATGCCGAGGCCCTCAAGGGCGTCGCCGCGGCCGGCGGCCAGGGTAGGGTAGAGGATCTTGTCGATAGTCTGATTCATAACACCGGCGACCCCTAACACCAGCAATGGCGCGGAATAGCGGAGCATCTCAGCGAGCAGACGTTTATTGAAACGATATGGAAAGCCGCGAAGCTCGGGAATCATCATCACGAAATTGACACACGATGCAATCAAATTGGCCAGAAATATGTAACCTATGCCGAAATCGGGGCGATAGAACCAGTTTACAGTGGCCGGCGCCGCTTTCATAAGCCACGGACACAGGAGGATAAAGAACAGGTTGAGACCGATATTTACACCGATATTCACCAGACGAATTACAGCAAACCGTACGGGGCGTTTTTTATAGCGCAGGTAGCTGAACGGGAGGGCCAGAAAAGCGTCAATGGCCACACATACAGCCATCATCATCACGTAGGAATCGTGTCCGGAACATTCCATCGCGCGGCTTATAGGCCCGAGGAACAGTGCCACCAGAATCACGAACAGCGACGATGTGGATGCCAGCGAGATAAGCGATGTCGAATATACCTCCATGGGGTCGGACCAGCGTTCGTGGTTGGCGAAACGGAAAAATCCGGTCTCCATGCCATACGTAAGCACAATCAAGGCTATGGCCACCACAGAATATACGAAGGTGACAACGCCATATTCCGCCACAGGAAATGCAATGGTGTACAGCGGCACCAGGCACCAGTTGAGAAAGCGTCCGATTATAGAGCTTACGCCATATATGGCCGTATCCTTGGCCAGTGATTTCATGCTACCCATAAGAAAAAGTTTTAGCTAAACAGTCCTAAATCATCTCCTTCACGGATGGCACCGAGATGGTCGTATGCCAGGGGTGTGACCTCGCGACCGCGGGGAGTGCGTTTCAGGAATCCTTCCTTTATCAGGTAGGGTTCGTAAACTTCCTCCACGGTGCCGGGGTCTTCGCCAAGCGCTGTAGCGATGGTGCTGAGGCCCACAGGTCCGCCGTGGAATTTTTTAATAATGGTATTGAGGATCTTATGATCCACCTCGTCAAGGCCGTGGCGGTCGATATTGAGTGCTTCGAGGGCATAGCGGGCTATCTCAAGGTCTATTTCGCCCGACCCCTTGACTTGGGCAAAGTCGCGCACACGTCGGAGCAGTGCGTTGGCGATACGCGGGGTGCCGCGACTGCGCAGGGCAATCTCTGTGGCGGCCGCGGAATCGCATTTTACCTTGAGCAAAGCCGCGCTTCGCAGCACGATGCGTTGAAGCACCTCGTGGTCGTAATATTCCAGATGGCAGTTGATACCGAAACGAGCGCGCAGGGGTGATGTGAGCAATCCGCTGCGGGTGGTGGCACCCACCAGAGTGAAAGGACTGAGCGAGAGCTGCACACTGCGAGCGCCGGGACCCTTATCAATCATTATATCAATGCGATAGTCTTCCATTGCGGAATACAGGTATTCCTCGACCACGCGGCTCAGGCGGTGAATTTCGTCGATGAAGAGTACATCGTTTTCTTCAAGAGAAGTGAGGATGCCGGCCAGATCACCGGGTTTGTCGAGCACGGGTCCGGATGTCACTTTGAATCCGACTCCAAGTTCGTTGGCAATAATGCCGGCGAGGGTGGTTTTGCCCAGACCGGGAGGGCCGTAGAGTAAAAGGTGGTCGAGAGCTTCGTGGCGCAAACGGGCTGCGGCTACGAAAATTCTGAGATTCTCGACAATCTTATCCTGACCGCTGAACGCGCCGAATCGGTCGGGACGCAATGCGCGTTCAAACTCTCCGTCGGGACGTTCACGGTCGGTGTGTATATCAAATTGGTCTGACATATTCTAAAGATAGGACAAAACTTTATCAACTATCACCAGAGGGTCAATCGCATCCATGCACCGGGGGGTGGATGCAAGTCGGCATGGTTTGTTTCCAAACACAGAACAGGGCCGACAGGCCATCTGGGCCTGGATTATGCCCTCGGATTGTTTCCAGGGAGCAAAGCCGCAGAAAGGGTGAGTAGCGCCCCAGATGCTCACTGTAGGGGTGCGAGCTATGGCGCTGAGGTGCATATTTCCGGAATCCATCGCGATGGTGACGGCTGCGTGGTTGATGATTTCGAGTTCGCGGGCAAAGCCGAGTCTTTTTCCAGCCAGAGAGGTTACCCCGCCATACCTTGCCGCCCAGTCGGATGCCAGACGTTCTTCATCACCGCCACCGCCTAAGATAACGACCGGGATTTCGCGAGCTGATAGGGCGGATATGACCTGCTCCATCCTTTCGGCGGGATAAATCTTGCCGGCGTGTGCGGCAAATGGTGCGATTACAATGTAAGGTTTCAGAGGGTGCTCACCGGGAGCTTTCGCGTGGCCGCCCCATAATCCGTCAAAACTTTTTTCAAGGGATAGGCCGAGGGTTCGGAAAACATCGGCATAGCGCTCGATCTGGGGCTTGAGGGGGTGGTAATTTATAGCGCCGAGTTTCACCAGTCTGCGTTTTTCTGAGCGTCCTTTGTCGATAGCGGCCACCGGAATCCCTTGCAACCGGAAAAGCGAGCGTAACACCTTGGTGCGCAGGACATCGTGGAGGTCAGCGAATGCTTCTATTTTCCATTTGGCGCTGAGTTGGCGGCTCAGGCGGTATAATCCGGCAAAGCCTTTGTGTCTCCCTTTGGTGTCAATAGTCTCGATAGACAGGTTTTGCGGACGGTCAACGAATATCGGAGCCAGGAAAGGCTTGGTAAGAAATACAAACTGTCTGTGGGGATAGGATCTGCATAAGTTATACACCACCGGGATTGTCATAGCGACATCCCCGATGGCCGAAAACCGTGCGATAAGCACACATCCCTGTCGGTCGTCATTTTTTTGCGGCATACAGCACCGGATTGGTGTCAGCGTCGTTGTACATTTTCATCTGCTTGTACACCTTCATGTATTTGCGTCCGGCGGCAATGTCGTCCATAAGTTCGTCGATGGCCTGTGAGAGGTCTTTTTGTTGTTCACGAAGCACGGCGAGTTTAGCTCGGCATCGGGCAATGTGTTCCTCGGATGCGTCGGTGCGTTCTACTTCCACACACATGTGATAAATCTTGAGCATGAGGATCGAGAGGCGGTCGATGGCCCAGGCAGGAGTCTCGGTGTTGATTTTTGCGTCGGGCAAGATTTCCACGTTGGCAAACTTGTTGCGATAATATTCGTCGATTCGTTCCACCATGTCGGTGCGTTCCTGATTGGAACGGTCGATGAGACGTTTGAGTTCAAGAGCCTTTACGGGGTCGATTTCCGGGTCGCGTATCACGTCTTCCATGTGCCATTGGCGAGTGTCAATGAGGCATTTGTGCCATAGGTCGGAGTGGATAGTACCGTCGGGGAAGGGGTTGGGGATAAAAACGTCGAATCTGTCGACCCTGTGGTATCCAACAATACAAGCTTCAAAAATAGCGGTGAGCTGTTCCGATATTGTCATTTCGATTTTTTCGTCTTCCATAAATTGATTGTTTTTTGCGTGCAAAGATACTATTTAATTGTGTAAAATGCAAAATAAACGGCCACCTATCTGTCAGGCAGCCGTCTTGGAATCTCTATGTATGTGGATAATCTGGAGGTTCAGATATTGTGTTGGGGCAGGGTGCTATGATTTTTAGCGTTTGTTTTTCACAGAGCCTTGGTTGCGTGTCTCACTGGTAATTTTGTCGGCGTTGGTGAAAATTTGCGCAAGGTTGTGTGCTGTGCAGGTTGCGTGTGACACTTTAAGCTTGCCGGCATTGAGTTCGGCATTATTGGTCGCGGTAAGTGTAGCCACGTCGGCAGTTCCTGTCAGGTCAATTTCGGCGTTGTTTGTAGCTGTTGCAACCACTGAATTTGCGTCGAGATCCTTTACTGTAAATTCGGCGTTGTTGGTTACAGTAGTTGTAACGTTATCGCTTTTAAGATTTACAAAGGAAATTTCCGCGTTGTTCGTAACGATAAATTCGCATTTCGATGTGGTTACCTTGCCTCCGAATTCGATTTCAGCATTATTAGTTGCTGTGATTGAAAGTGCGTTTGCGTTATATGTGCCTGATACTGAGATTTCAGCATTGTTTCTGGCAATAATAGTCTGTATGGCAGGTGCCGAGATCGTCACTTTGATCTTCGGGCTGTTAAATGTGCGCTTTTTAGTTTCGCATTCGAGCACCAGAGTGTTGCCTTGCACCTCGGCAACGATATTTCCCTTGTTATCAGATGGTGTGCTGATAGTTAATTTTACCTTATCGGAAACAGTGTAATCCACTTCGATGTTGTTAGCCACTGAAATGGCGTCGAAGTCATTGGAAAGGGTTACGTCGTATGTGGTGAGTTTGGAATTATCATAGACAGTGCGTCCGCGAGTCACGCACGAAGATGTAACTGATGTTAGGGCTGCAAGAGCAGTTAGGATTATAATTTTTGATTTCATAATTTGTGGTTTTTACTGTAAGACGTATTGTCAGGGTAAATAATTACAGAATCAGGATGTGTTTTAACAAAGATTAACTAAGCGAATGACTTTAAACGTCGCGAAACTTGCTTGTTGAGGACGCGAAAATATGGCTTTTCTATAAAATAAAGGTGAAAACATTTTGTCAAGTCGTTGAAAATTTGTACCTTTGTGGTGTGAAATAGTGCACATTTGTGTCCATATACCCCTCAAAGCGTTGGTTTTCAGGGATATGTGGTGTGTAAATGGGCGCTTTTGAACGCTAAATTAGAAGTATCTAAACGACTAAATAAACGAAGAATTAACTAAAAAACTAAGATGCCTACTATTCAGCAATTAGTACGAAAAGGACGTGTGGCGCTGGTTGACAAATCTAAGTCGCCCGCTCTCGACTCATGCCCCCAGCGTCGCGGTGTATGTGTTCGTGTCTACACAACCACTCCTAAAAAGCCTAACTCGGCTATGCGTAAAGTCGCACGTGTGCGTCTCACCAATGGTAAAGAAGTTAATGCCTATATTCCCGGTGAAGGTCACAACCTGCAGGAACACTCGATTGTTCTGGTACGCGGTGGTCGTGTGAAAGACCTTCCCGGTGTACGTTACCACATCGTGCGCGGTACTCTCGATACATCAGGAGTGAAAGACCGTACACAGCGTCGCTCGAAATACGGCGCCAAACGTCCCAAGGCTGGTGCAGCCAAGAAGTAATCTGAACTTTCAGGTGAAGTAAACTTAAGCACCACGAGATTAAACAATTTTTTTAACTCGTTTTTGACATCTTGAACGCGGAAACAAGGTTGAGTAAGCTGATAATGTGGTGAAGCGTCATCACGGATAAGGCTGAAGCAAACGACGCAAGCAACCAAGCATTCAAAAACACAAACCGGTAAACCTTAAAATGAGAAAGGCAAAACCTAAGAAACGGATCGTTCTTCCCGATCCCGTATTTGGTGAAGCTCGTGTAACCAAATTTGTCAACCATCTTATGTATGATGGTAAGAAGAACACTGCTTTCACCATCTTCTATAACGCACTTGAGACTGTGAAGTCGAAAATGCCCAACGAAGAACTGACAGCCCTTGAAATCTGGAAAAAGGCGCTCGAAAATGTAACTCCCCAGGTGGAAGTTAAGAGCCGTCGCGTCGGTGGTGCGACTTTCCAGGTGCCCACCGAAATCCGTCCCGACCGTAAGGAGTCAATTTCTATGAAAAATCTGATCATCTATGCCCGTAAACGTGGCGGCAAGACGATGGCTGACAAACTCGCAGCTGAAATCGTTGATGCTTTCAACAATCAGGGCGGCGCTTACAAGCGTAAAGAGGATATGCACAAGATGGCTGAAGCTAACCGTGCATTCGCTCACTTCCGATTCTAATTTTTCAAAAGCAAGGACCAATTTAAAATGGCTAAATCAGACGAACAACTTAAATATACTCGTAATATCGGCATTATGGCTCACATCGATGCCGGTAAGACGACTACTTCGGAACGTATCCTTTTCTATACCGGTCTGACTCACAAGATCGGTGAGGTGCATGACGGCGCTGCCACCATGGACTGGATGGAACAGGAACAGGAACGCGGTATTACAATTACTTCTGCCGCTACCACCACTTTCTGGAAGTATAATAACGATAAATATAAGATCAACCTGATTGACACTCCGGGACACGTTGACTTCACTGTTGAAGTTGAACGTTCGCTGCGTGTGCTTGACGGTGCGGTCGCTACTTTCTGCGCCGTAGGTGGTGTAGAACCCCAGTCTGAAACCGTATGGCGTCAGGCTGATAAATATAATGTGCCCCGTATCGGTTATGTCAACAAGATGGACCGCTCGGGTGCCAACTTCTTTGAAGTAGTACGTCAGCTTAAGGATGTGCTCGGCGCTAACCCCTGTCCTATTCAGATTCCTATCGGTGCTGAAGAAACATTCAAGGGTGTAGTGGACCTCATCACTATGAAGGCTATCTTCTGGCATGATGAAAGCATGGGTGCTGACTACACAGTTGAAGAAATTCCCGCTAACCTGGTTGACGAAGCTGAAGAATGGCGCGATAAAATGCTTGAAAAGATCGCTGAATACGACGACGATCTGATGACCAAGTATTTCGACGATCCCTCTACTATCACTGTAGAAGAAATCAAGCGCGCTCTCCGCAAGGCTACTCTGTCAATGGATCTCGTTCCCATGATCCTTGGCTCGTCATTCAAGAATAAAGGCGTACAGTGCCTGCTTGACGCTGTTTGCGCTTATCTCCCCAGCCCTCTCGATGCCGGCGCTGTAGAAGGTCACGCCGTAGATGATCCCGATCAGATCATCACCCGCGAACCCTCTTCTGAAGCTCCCATGTGTGCTCTCGCGTTTAAGATTGCTACCGACCCCTATGTTGGCCGTCTCTGCTTCTTCCGCGTTTACTCAGGTGACATCGAATCTGGTTCGTATGTTCTCAACAGCCGTTCGGGTAAGAAGGAACGCATCTCGCGTCTGTTCCAGATGCACTCAAACAAGCAGAATCCTATGGAACGTATCGGTTGCGGTGATATCGGCGCCGGTGTAGGTTTCAAGGATATCCGTACCGGTGATACCCTCTGTGCTGAGGATGCTCCCATCGTGCTCGAAGCTATGGACTTCCCCGAACCCGTTATCGGTATCGCAGTTGAGCCCAAAACTCAGAAAGACCTCGATAAGCTCGGTGTTGGTCTGCAGAAGCTCGCTGAAGAAGATCCTACCTTCCGTGTTGCTACCAACGAAGAAACCGGCCAGACCGTTATCTCGGGTATGGGTGAGCTTCACCTCGATATCATTATCGACCGTCTCAAACGCGAATTTAAGGTTGAATGTAACCAGGGTCGTCCTCAGGTTACTTACAAGGAAACTATCACCAAGCCTGTTCAGCTCCGCGAAGTATTCAAGAAGCAGACCGGTGGTCGCGGTAAATTCGCCGACATTATTGTTCGCGTAGAACCCGTTGACGAAGGTTTCGAAGGCAATCTCCAGTTTGTTGACGAAGTTAAGGGTGGTAACATTCCTAAGGAATTCATCCCCGCTATCCAGAAGGGCTTTACCAACGCGATGAAGAACGGTGTGCTCGCCGGCTATCCCGTGGAACAGCTCAAGGTGACTGTGATCGACGGTTCTTTCCACCCCGTTGACTCTGACCAGCTCTCATTCGAACTCTGTGCTATCCAGGCATTCAAGAAAGCTTGCGAACAGGCCGGCCCCGTTCTTCTTGAACCTATCATGAAGATCGAAGTGGTAACCCCCGAGGAATCTATGGGTGACGTTATCTCTGACCTTAACAAGCGTCGTGGTCAGGTTGAAGGTATGGAAACATCTCGCTCGGGTGCTCGTGTCGTTAAGGCTAAAGCTCCTCTTGCAGAAATGTTCGGTTATGTAACCGCTCTCCGTACTATCACTTCAGGTCGTGCTACCAGCACAATGACATTCTCTCACTACGCTGAGGTTTCTAACGCTATCGCTAAAAACGTACTCACCGAATGTCAGGGCCGTGTTGACCTTCTCAAATAATAAACAAAACAAAACTCCAATATGAGCCAAAAAATTCGCATCAAACTCAAATCGTTCGACCACAATCTCGTCGACAAGTCTGCCGAGAAGATTGTGAAGACCGTGAAGGCAACCGGTGCTGTGGTTAGCGGCCCCATTCCCCTCCCCACTCACAAACGCATCTTCACTGTCAACCGCTCAACCTTCGTGAACAAAAAATCACGCGAGCAGTTCCAGCTCTCTTCTTTCAAGCGTCTCATTGACATCTACAACTCAACTGCCAAGACTGTTGACGCTCTGATGAAGCTCGAACTCCCCAGCGGTGTCGAAGTTGAAATCAAGGTCTGATAACCACGATATTCAAAATACTCTCTCATTCTCTCTCTTCTCCTCTTTTATAAAGAAACCAACCAATCAAATATAATAGAAATGCCAGGATTAATTGGAAAAAAAATCGGAATGACATCCGTTTTCAGTGCCGACGGCAAAAACGTGCCGTGCACTGTTATCGAAGTAGGTCCTTGCGAAGTAACTCAGGTGAAAACCGTTGAAACTGACGGCTACAATGCCCTGCAGCTCGGTTTCCAGGATGTGAAGGAAAAACACCTCACAAAGCCCATGATCGGCAAATTCGCCGCTGCTGATGTTGCTCCCAAGCGCCACTTGGCCGAGTTCAAAGGATTTGATGGTGAGTACAAGCTCGGTGACACTCTCACCGTGGATATGTTCTCTGAATCAGATTTCGTAGACATTGTCGGCACATCTAAGGGTAAAGGCTTCCAGGGCGTTGTTAAACGTCATGGTTTCGGTGGTGTAGGCCAGAGCACTCACGGTCAGCACAACCGCCTCCGTGCACCCGGTTCTATCGGTGCATGTTCTTATCCCGCCAAGGTGTTCAAAGGTATGCGTATGGCCGGTCAGACCGGTAACAAGCGCGTTACCGTGCAGAACCTCCAGGTGGTTAAGGTTATCCCCGAATACAATGTGTTAATGATCAAGGGCTCTATCCCCGGCCCCAAAGGTTCAATCGTCTTAATTGAGAAGTAAAATGGAAGTCGCAATTTTTAATAAAGAAGGTCAGGACACCGGCCGTAAGGCTGTCCTCAACGACGAGGTGTTCGGTATCGAACCCAACGAACACGCCATCTATCTCGACGTTAAGCAATACCTCGCTAATCATCGCCAGGGTACTCACAAATCAAAAGAACGTAGCGAAGTAAGCGGTTCGACCCGTAAGCTCCACAAGCAAAAAGGTGGTGGCGGCAGCCGTATCGGTGACATCAACTCGCCTGTGCTTGTTGGTGGTGGCCGTGTGTTTGGTCCCCGTCCCCGCGATTATCGCTTCAAGCTTAACCGTAAGCTCAAAGCTCTCGCACGTCGTTCGGCCCTGAGTGCAAAAGCAGCTGCCGGACAGATCATCGTAGTTGAAAACTTCACTTTTGACACTCCCAAAACTAAAGAATACGTAAAATTTGCTAAAGATCTTAAAATCGACGGCAAAAAAGTACTTCTTGTTTTGTCATCTAAAGAAAACTCCGTATATTTGTCTGTCCGTAACGTGCCGAACGCAAAGCTCGCTTCTGCGTCCGACCTCAATACGTATGTAATCATGGACAACAATGCCCTCGTTCTTACCGAAGGTAGTGTTGACGTAGTTAACAAATTCTAAACCACCAAGGAGATATAGACAATGGAAATCTCAATCAAACCCGTTCTCACCGAAAAGGCTACCCGCCTGGCCGAGAAGCTGAATGTGTACACTTTTGCCGTTTCTCCCGACGCTACTAAATCCCAGATCAAAAACCTGATCCAGGATCTTTACGGCGTTAAGGTGGTGCGTGTCAACACTGCCGTAATGCGTGCCAACAACAAATCACGCTGGACTAAGAGCGGCCTGCTCCGTGGCAAAACCGCACAGTGGAAAAAAGCCATTGTGTCTGTTGCCGAAGGACAAAACATTGACTTTTTTAGCAACATTTAATAAATAATGGCAGTCAAAAAATTTAAGCCCACAACTCCGGGCCAACGTCACAAAATTATTGGTGTATTCAAGCGCACCGAAGCCGTGAAAGTCGACGGCGCTACTACCCTGCGCGTATCTACTGCTAATGCACCAGAAAAATCTCTTGTCAGTGGCAAGCGCTCCACTGGCGGACGCAACGCTGAAGGCCATCTCACCACCCGCTATATGGGTGGCGGTCACAAGCGTAAATATCGCGTAATCGACTTTAAGAGAAACAAACAAGGAGTTCCCGCCGTAGTAAAGGCTATCGAGTATGATCCTAACCGTTCTGCTCGCATTGCCCTCCTCTACTACGTCGATGGCGCTAAAGCTTATATCATTGCACCCAACGGTCTCGAAGTTGGTCAGACAGTAGTTAGCGGTCCCGATGCTGCTCCCGAAATCGGTAACGCTCTGCCTCTGAACAAGATCCCCGTAGGTACCCTTATCCACGCTATCGAACTTCGTCCCGGTCAGGGAGCTTTCATGGCTCGTTCTGCCGGTACTTTCGCTCAGCTCGTGTCTCGTGAGGGTAACTACGCAATTGTCAAATTACCTTCCGGCGAAACCCGCAAAATCCTCGCTACCTGCATGGCCACAATCGGTGTGGTAGGCAACAGCGAACACTCACTCGAATCGTCAGGTAAGGCCGGTCGCTCTCGCTGGCTCGGTCGTCGTCCCCGCAACCGCGGCGTAGTGATGAACCCTGTCGATCACCCCATGGGTGGTGGTGAAGGCCGC